>CAYLPA010000296.1:0-3616 GCA_964385385.1 uncultured Saprospiraceae bacterium
GATAATTGGAAAGTGTGAAATTGATTGGGATTTAGGTATTATAAATGGTGTAAAATAATAATAATAAATACATGTCCACAATTTTATAATATTATGGGTTTATTTTCTAAAAAAACAGATACAAAAATTATTCAATAATCTATAAATTTAGATGAATTTTGTGAAATAATTAACAGTTGTATCAACTTTTTTATATCTTTGGGGAAAGCTAATTTTGAGAAAAAATATAATAAAAATAAAAGCAATTGCTTTTATTCAACCGTTGTATGCAATAAGAATAAAACAGCTCTACTAAATAAAAAACAATCTGTGAAAAATGAAAGATTATTATTCAAGCTTCATTTGTGAACATACTGCAGAATACACATTAGTCTCAAGATTGACACATATTTTAAAAGAAAAATTTGAAATTGTGATTCCTATATTTCCTTGGTTGACCAGAGAGGGAGGTAATCTTTCAAAACATATTCATAGACAAGATTATTTTAAAATATTAGGACTTTATGCAAGACGCCCAAAAATTTCTCGTTCAAACGAAAAAATTCTAGTGAAAATAAATCCTGACCTTATTAGAGCGGCAATTGAAGCTAAGAAAACTAATATTCCAATGATTGCTGGTTGCCCATTAGCTAAAACTTTTTGGGAATTAAATGAGAACACAGAATGTATTTGGATTAATCTGACTGAAAAAACAGATTATTTCTATGAGATTATCTCTGAGCAAGACAAATTTCAAGTCAAAAATCCAACACTCGATAATGAAATAATGAAAAGTAATCAAGATATTTTCAAGCTTATCAATGATAATTGTGAAAAACTAAATCTTGAAATTTTCACGGAAGCTATTAGAATGATAAAAGCACAATCGCTCAGTCACTATTTTATTGGTGGATATAAACCAGTCTATTTTCTGCTTAGAAATGAAAAAAAATAAAACTTACAGCATACAACAGGACAATATAAGTTAGTTGGGGGACAGTACTAAATTGAACGAATGAATTTTAAACAAATATATCTGCAATTTGATAGGAAAGTGCTACAAAGCGCCAACCAACACATATTACAAACGTTATGCACAATTAAAAAATACAACAATACTTAGAATAGTTTTATCATGTTCAATTAATAAAATAAATCATGAGTGATCAGAAAAAAAGTTGGTATTCTAGAGCATTAGGACGAAGTCTTATAGCAGTATTATTTGGGAATTTTTTTGAAAAGAAAAATAATACTGCTGGAATAATTGCCACAATGCTAGTTTTAACACTATGCTATATTGTATTTCACAAACTCATAAATGAAT
Source organism: uncultured Saprospiraceae bacterium (assembly GCA_964385385.1). Lineage (GTDB taxonomy): Bacteria > Bacteroidota > Bacteroidia > Bacteroidales > CAYLPA01 > CAYLPA01. The sequence goes on from CAYLPA010000296.1 coordinate 1,304, forward strand.
GTGAAATTAAGGCTGAATTAGAAATATTATCAAATGTAATATTTGTAGTTATTGGATACTACTTTGGAGCAAAACAAGGTGCAACGAGTAAAGACAATGATGATTAACAGTGCATAATCGAGTAGCTCGCCCCATCAGTAAACACTGACAGGGAGAAGCTCGCAGTTGGCTACTATTCTTATACCAAGCGGAATGCTGAGCCTGGAAGTAAATATTGTTGGCAACATCAGTAAAAGAAATATTATGGGAAAAGATGGATTTATTTTGGGAGCAGGTGTGAGTATAGAATACGGTTACCCTGATGGTAAAGAATTAGTTGATAAGATAAAAGCAACATTACTTAGTGCAGAAAATTTTGAGACTGGATTTAATAAATCGGCGTTAGGTTTTATTCTTAAAAGGAGTAGAAAAATAATTCATGAATTTTATGAAAATTTTAATAGAACTGAAATTTATACTATTGATGAATATTTAGAAAATCATCCTAAATACATGAAGATTGGCAAACTTTTTTTAGCATCTATTTTATTAGATTACGAAAAATCAAGTCTAACATACCAACATAAAGATAAAGAGAATCCTCAATTATATCAATATTTATTTCATAAGCTATTTCGAACAAAAGATGACCTTTCTAATATTTCAGATTATCATTTTATAACTTTCAATTATGACCTTTCTTTTGAATACTACTTTTATGAATATTTGATTCATAATTTAGATGTTAGTGAAAGTGAATCAAAAAAACATGTAAACGAACTAAACATTATTCATGTATATGGCAAACTAGGTACTCTTAATATTCAGGATTCACGTAAAGGACGTAAATATGGCGAAAAAGCAGGTGCTGAACAAATAGAAAAATCTGCAAATATGATTGAAGTAATAAATGAAAATCGAAGTAACCTAGATTTCAATAAAGTTTTTGAAGCATTAAAAGAAGTAGACTTCCTTTTTATTCTTGGTTTTGGATTTGACAATCTAAATCTTAAGAGGTTAGGTATATTCAATGGCAATATAGAGTATAAATTTTGTACAAGGAGATTAATTTATGGGTCTTGTTATGGTAAGACTCCTGAAGAAATATCACGGATTTATGCTAAAGTATTTAGTAAACATTCAACACCTTCAGCACTTTCTGACCATTTTTCTGTTCACAAAAATGTTAAATTTTTAAGAAGTAATATCAGTTTTCTTCAAGGATTTGATTAACTTTGAATTGCTATAATACCGTATATAATGTTATTTTAATTGGTCCGCCCGGAGCAGGAAAAACAATGCTTGCCAAACGTCAGTCCGTCTAAAAACCCACCGTTTTCTTAATAATCAATCAAATATAAGCCAATTTAAGCGAACTTGATAAAAGTTAAAACATAAATACAGAACATCTTTACGAAGCTATCCAATATCGTAGTCTTGATAGGGATAATTGGAAAGTGTGAAATTGATTGGGATTTAGGTATTATAAATGGTGTAAAATAATAGAATTTTACATTTTTTAATAGTATTGATTTTTATTTGTATATTTGGCATAATAATTCATTTAAAATTTTAAAGGAATGAAAAAATTATTATTACTATTAGTAGCAATCCTATTATTCATAGGATGTAATAAAGATGAAGATAAAGATGATAATAATAACAAGTCGGAAACAATTAAATGTATTGCTGACTGTTCAAAGGCACAATTTTATGTAAGAGCAGATGTCAATGGTAATGTTGTTGGTGGTGGACACCTACAAGTAAAACATTGGGAAGAAGAATATGCTTTAGGTAGTGGAGACCGTATAGATTTAATTGCAATGAATGAAGCTTTACAATGTTCTTTGTCAGTACAAATATTATATAAGGGAGTGGTAGTAGCTTCTGATTCAGATTATTTTATACATCTTGATAATACTGTTCCAGTATCTTATACAATACCGTAATTATGGAAACAATAGTACAACCAATAAAGTATTAGAATGAAATATTTTATAGGGGAAATTGATTTCTAATTTTCCACAATTCTAAATTCAGACCTTCTGTTCATTTGTCTGCCTTCTTCGGTTTCGTTAGAAGAAATTGGTTTCTCGAAACCATAGCCAACAAAACTTAATCTACTCGGACTTATTCCTTTTTTTATAAGATAGTTTATAACGGAATTTGCTCTTTTAACAGATAATTCTTTGTTGTATTCGGCAGTTCCAATATTGTCGGTATGTCCAGAAATTTCTATTTTTAAGGTTGGAACTTCGTTTAATAATTGAACTAATCTGTTTAATTCATAGATTGATTCCGGTCTGAGTTCAGATTTTTTATAATCAAAGAAAA
>CAYLPA010000297.1:0-2302 GCA_964385385.1 uncultured Saprospiraceae bacterium
ACCTGCCAATATTTCTTAAAAATTTATGAGGTATAATTATTGTTATGTGTAATTTTTTATAAATTACAGCCTTAATAATTGTTTGCTTAAAAATGAATAGTATGAACAATATGACAATCCATGAAAAATATAATGAGATTAGCAAATTAATATCTAAGAAAAAAATTAAAGATGCACTCGATATTCTAAGAGAATTAATTGAACAAAGTAATAAAATTGATTTTAGAGTACAGTTTGAAAAACTAAACGATACTTATCAAAATATTTTAAAATATACTTTCTCAGGAGTTGAAGACCCTCAAAGAAAAACAATTTATAACAATCTTATCTTGTCCATTCTCAAGCTGTCAGACCAGATTAAAGGAAGTTTGGAAGACAATCTTAAAACTTATGTTTCATTACAAAAACAAAATGTCTTAAAAGAAAAACTCAACATTGTCAGTAAAACAAATTCTTTGTTTAAGAAAGAAAAATTTGCTGATGAATTGGATAAAGTTCTGGAAGAAATTTCGATTAATGGAAATGAAGATAGTAAGGATACTAAAAGGCAGGAATTGACAAATTTGCTTTTTGACTATTTGTGGCTATCAGATAAATATGGCGAAACAGAAAAAAAACTTGTCAAAAAAATTATAAAATCCGATAACGTTCACTGGTATGAAAAATGTCTTATTGTCAGTGGAGTAACTCTAAGTCTTTTGCGATATTTTGATGAGCAAAAATTTGATTTGCTTTTTGAATTTTATGAAAACCGACAGGAAGAAGTATGGCACAGAGCACTTGTTGGCTTGATAATATGTTTTTATATTTATAATTCCCGACTTCAATTCTATCCCGCAATAATTGAAAAAATTCATTATTTAAAAGATATACTAAATTTTGAAGCAGAAAGCGAAAAGGTTATTATCCAACTGTTAAAATCCAAAGAAACAGAAAAAGTTACAAAAAAATTCCATGAAGAAATTGTTCCTGAAGTTCTTAAAATACAACCAAAGATAAAAGAAAAATTAGACCTTGACAAGCTGATTTCTAATGAATTTATTGAAGATAAAAATCCTGATTGGGGAAGTTTTTTTGATGACTCACCCGGACTTATGGACAAGCTTCAGGAGCTTTCGGAGATGCAGCTTGATGGTGCCGATGTTTTTATGAGCACTTTTCAAATGCTTAAACATTTCGATTTTTTCGATAAAATTCCAAACTGGTTTTTACCTTTCTATGATGACAATGAAATTGGTAAAGAATCATTGCAAAGTGAAGAAACAAAAATTAATAAAGATTCTTTTATTAGTGGCTTGGCTGCGTCCTCTCATATTTGTAATTCCGATAAATATTCCTTTTGCCTGAACTTGGAAAATTTGCCTGATGCTCAAAAATCTATGATGCTCGAGATGCTGAATTCCGAAATTGAAGGCATGAGTGAAATTTCCAAAGAAGACGAAATTGTTGATAAACCAAGAAAAGATAATAGCGTTTTTACTCAATATATTCAGGATTATTATCGCTTTTTGAAATTATATCCTCAAAAAGATGAGTTTGTTGATATATTTACAAATAGCTTTACTTTTCATAATAACACTTTTCTGAAATTATTAGATAATATTGGAATTACCAGAACAATAGGCGAATTCTATTTCTCTCGTGAATATTATTCCGAAGCTTTCGATGTGTTTAAAAATCTTCTTGAAAAAGGTGAAACCAAACAGGAATTATTTGAAAAAATTGCATATTGCTATCAGCGGCTTGACAATTATGATGAAGCACTTTTTTATTATCAAAAAGCAGAATTGTTTGACACAAACCGACTTTGGAATTTGAAAAAAATGGCTTTATGTTACAAGCATCTTAAAGAAACCGACAAAGCACTTGCATGTTATATTGATGCCGAAAAACTCAAAGAAGATGATTTATATATTCAGGCAAACATAGGACATTGCTATCTTGAAAAGAAAGATTATAAAAAAGCACTTGATTATTATTTTAAAGTAGAATTTCTTGCTCCTTCCAACATCAGTATTTTACGTCCTATAGCTTGGTGTTCTTTCATTGTAGGTAAATTTGATGTTGCTAAAAAATATTATAAAAAATTGTTAAAAAGCGAACCAAACAAATATGATTTTATGAATTATGCTCACCTTGAATGGTGTTTGGGAAATAAACAAATTGCTTTTGAAAATTATATAAAAAGCATCGAACAAAAAGATAATGATTTTAAATCCTTTTTGTCAGGATTTAAAGATGATGAGCAATATCTTATGAAACATGGAATTGATGAAGAAGAGATTCACCTGATGCTGGATTA
>CAYLPA010000297.1:2402-3599 GCA_964385385.1 uncultured Saprospiraceae bacterium
CTTGTATAAAGCGGTGGTGCAAGCAAATCATCCTGAAAAGAATCTGATAAAGCAGAAGTTTCATCGCCTAAAACTCCCGGAATAAGACGAATAATTCCATCACAAATTACTGCTGCTGCCAATTCGCCACCAGATAAAACATAATCGCCAATAGAAATTTCTTTAGTAATAAAATGTTCTCTTATTCTTTCGTCTATGCCTTTGTAATGTCCGCAAAGAATAATAATGTTTTCGAAAGTAGAAATATGATTAGTTATTTTCTGATTTAAAAGTTCTCCATCGGGGCTGGTATAAATAATCTCATCATACTTTCTTTCGGATTTTAATTTTTCTATACATTTTGCAAGCGGTTCAATCATCATAACCATTCCCGAGCCACCACCGAAAGGATAATCATCAACACTTCTATATTTGTTTTCAGTATAATCTCTCAGGTTATGAAAGATGATGTCAACCAATTTTTTCTCTTTTGCTATTTTGATAATAGAGCTGTTGAAGATGCTGTTAAAAGATTCAGGAAATATTGTAATTATATCAATGTGCATGTTTTTTTTTAGATTATGAGAGCTGTAAAATTACATAAAAATAATTTGGAAAAATTAACCACAGAATATAAAAGATACTAAACAAACTAAGGAAAATCATTCCGAACCATGCTAATATTTTAAGCCATAGTTTTGGTCTCGCTTCTATTGGTACATGTTTTTGAGTTATAACTTTATAGTTTAAAATAGCAAGAATAGGAGCGGTAACAAAAGAAATTATTGTTGCAAGTTTTACCATAAATTGCATAGAACTTGCTAAAATGCTAAGAATAATTATTGTGCCAATTACAAGAATAACCATCCAAACAACTTCCCATTGAATAAGTATCTTTTTTGTTTTTGGAAATAAAATTTTAAAAGTAGGAGTGAGAACACGAGGATAAGCATCGAGACAAGTTAGAGTAGTGCTGAACATAGTTGCAAGGGCAGCAGCAGCAACTAAAGGATATGACCAATTGCCAATGCTTTTTGTGTACATGCTAATAAATTGTCCTGCAAAAACAACTCCTTTTTCCGAAAGTTCTTCGCCAGTTCCGTGAATTACTAAAGCTCCTAAGGTGAGAAAAAATAATGCAAGAATTGCTGTTCCGATATAACCTATATTGAAATCTGTTAAAGATTGTTTTAGATTTGGTTTGTATCCTAAATCTTT
>CAYLPA010000298.1:0-3599 GCA_964385385.1 uncultured Saprospiraceae bacterium
GCAACTTTAACAAATCCACCAATATTAGCACCAATAACATAATTGATAAATCCATCATTTTGAGTTCCATATTTAGCACAAGTTTGATGAATATCTTTCATGATTTGGTGTAATCTTCCTTCAACTTCTTCTCTTGTCCAAGATAAACGAAGAGAGTTTTGCGACATTTCAAGACCTGAAACAGAAACGCCACCTGCATTGGCAGCTTTGCCTGGTCCATAAAGAATTTTAGCATCAATATACACTTCAACAGCTTTTGGTGTTGAAGGCATGTTAGCACCTTCGGAAACTACAAAGCATCCGTTTCCTACTAATGTTTTTGCTTCTTCTTCATTAATTTCATTTTGAGTTGCGCAAGGCATAGCTATATCACATTTTGTTCCCCATGGTCTTTTGCCATCAAAATATTCGCATCCGTATTTTTCAGCATATTCTTTAATACGACCTCTTTTAACATTTTTAAGATGCATAATAAATGCAAGTTTTTCAGCATCAATTCCATTTGCATCGTAAATATATCCCGAAGAATCTGAAAGTGTAACAACTTTACCACCAAGTTGAGTAACTTTTTGAGTAGCATACTGAGCAACATTTCCTGAACCTGAAATTGCTACAATTTTTCCTTTATAAGAATCGCCTCTTGTTTTAAGCATTTCATTAGCAAAATATGTAGTACCATATCCAGTAGCTTCAGGGCGAATTAAACTGCCACCCCATTCGCGGCCTTTTCCTGTTAAAACACCGGTAAATTCGTTTCTTATTCTTTTGTATTGACCGAACATAAATCCAATTTCTCTACCACCAACACCAATATCGCCAGCAGGGACATCAGTATCTGGTCCGATATGATGACAAAGTTCTGTCATTAAGCTTTGGCAAAAATGCATAACTTCATTGTCTGATTTTCCTTTTGGGTCAAAATCGGAGCCACCTTTACCACCTCCCATAGGAAGAGTTGTTAAGCTGTTTTTAAACACTTGTTCATAAGCTAAAAATTTTAGGATTCCTAAATTAACAGTTGGATGAAAACGCATACCACCTTTATAAGGACCTATTGCACTATTCATCTCAATTCTGAAACCTCTGTTAATTTGAATTTCGCCTTTGTCATCAATCCAAGGGATTCTAAATAATAGAACTCTTTCTGGCTCAGCCATTCGTTCCAAAATTTTTGCTGTTTTGTACTTAGGATTTTCCTCAACATAAGGAATTAGAGATTCTGCAACCTCGCGGACAGCTTGATGGTATTCCACCTCAGCCGGATTCTTGGCAATTACTTTTGCCATAAATTCTTCTAATATTTGTTCGTACATGGCTTGTTTTTGATTAATATATTTTGAAATTTATTTGATAGAAATAATAAGAAGCAATATTAAATAAAATTATTTATAAAAAAAAATTATTTATTTTATTGATTAATTTGATGTTGACTTAATTATTTTTTGAAATTGGTTTATTTATAATTTTAAAATTACACATAGTGATTATTATCATTTTATTATTTCTAAATTTGTAATAATTTTCCTAATAGAAAATAAAATATTTGGAATGTTAGAAGAAAACAAGAATATCAATGATTTAAACCTTGAGAAAGAATATTTAGATAGATTAATTGCAGAACAATCTGAGCGATTAAAGGAACTTAAATGCATAAATCAAACTACTCAAATCTTAAAACAAAGAAAAACTGTTAACGAAACTCTAAAACAAATTTGCCGAATATTACCTGATGCATGGCAGTATCCTGAATATACTACAGCAAGGATTAAATACGATAACAATATCTATACAAATTATGGTTTCAAAGAATCAGAATGGATTCAAAGTCATGCTTTTGAAACTATTGATGGGAAAAGTGGAATTATAGAAATATTTTACCTTAAAGAATTTCCTTTATTAGATGAAGGTCCTTTTCTAAAGGAAGAACGCCATCTTATTAATAATCTTTGTAGTATTATTTCTGGATATCTGGATAGCATTATTGCAAGAGAAATGATTAAAAGCAAATCAAGTCCTATAGATATTCTAAAAAAAAGGTCAGTAGAAATACCCGAAAAAAAAGAACGAAAATTATTACAGCAATTTCTTAATAAAAGCAATTTTAACAGGGATATTTATCATGACCTTATGCCTTTTAAAGTTAAAGAAATATTAGTTATAGCTAATTTATATGACGCTTATAGCATTGAAAAGGAAGGAAGATTTTCAGAGTATGCTCTCGGAGAATATAATCAGTTGAACTTAACTTCTATTCCTCGAATTACGGGAGTTTCCTCTGAAAGTGAAATCTTCCAACAGCTAAATTCTAAGCATTTTGATTTGATAATATTTATGATGGGAGTTGACAAAAAAACGCCTGTTTTACTTAGTAAAAAAATAAAAGACATCTTTCCTTATATTCCTATTTTTATGCTTTTGAACAACAATAGCGAAATGGAATATTTTAGTGGTAATGAAAAATTGCAGCATAGTTTTGATAGGATTTTTGTTTGGAATGGCGATTCAAAAATATTCTTTGCAATGATAAAACATGTTGAAGATAAAATTAATGTTGACAATGATACAGAAATAGGGCTTGTTAGAGTGATTTTGTTAGTTGAAGATTCTCCTCAATATTACTCACGTTATTTGCCAATATTATACAATATTGTTCTTGAACAAACAAAAAGAATTATTGATGATGTTAGCACCGATGAGTTGTATAAAGTTTTAAGACTACGTGCCAGACCTAAAATTCTTTTAGCTTGTAATTATGAAGAAGCTATTGATATATTTAATAAATATACTGATTATTTTCTTTGTCTTATTTCTGATATTAAATTTAATAGAAATGGAAAGCTTAATCCTAAAGCAGGGATTGAGCTTGTTAGTTTTATCAAAGCACGAAAAAATGATATTCCTGTTATTATTCAATCGTCAGACATTGAAAATTCAGAAATAGCTTATAAATTGAAAGCTACTTTTATTGATAAAAATTCAGAAAGTTTAAGTCAGGATTTTAGAAGTTTTATAACGCATTTTCTCGGTTTTGGTAATTTTATTTATAAAGATAATAAAGGAATACAGATTGCTGAAGCAAAATCTTTAAAAGAATTTGAAACAAATTTAAAAACAATTCCTGACGAATCATTACTTTATCATGCTCGTAAAGACCATTTTTCGCAATGGCTGATGGCAAGAGGAGAAATACAAATTGCAAGAATAATTAATCCTGCAAAAATCTTTGATTTTAAAGATGCTGTAGAGTTACGCAAATACCTGATTGAAGTTATCGCTAAATTTCGTAACGAACAAAATAAAGGGAAAATCATTCCTTTTGAAGAATCTGCAATATTGGACAATAGCAATATAATTAGTCTTTCGTCGGGTTCTCTTGGGGGAAAGGGTAGGGGCATTGCTTTTATAAATAGTTTGATTTATAATTATGATTTTTCAAAACAAGTACCAAATATTAATATCTGTTCACCAAGAACTTATATTATAGGGACCGAAGAATTTGAATATTTTATTCAATGGAATAAACTCTATTTAAAAGTTTATAATGAAGATAAATATGACATTATTCTAAAATGGTTTTTAGATAGCAATTTATCAACTTC
>CAYLPA010000299.1:0-3594 GCA_964385385.1 uncultured Saprospiraceae bacterium
GGGAACAAATTTTTTATGGTGAATTCGATGGTAAAAGAAGAAAAAGAGTTTTAGTGAAAATTATTGGTGAATAAAATTAATTTCTTCTAATTTAGATTGCCTAAAAGGCAATAATAACCTAAATGGGGCATCGCCCCATGAAATTAATAAAGAATGTATGTGTCGCTCTGAAGGAGCAGAATAAAATTATTATAGCACAATCATAATCCCCATTTAAAAGCCGCTATAAGAAGCATCCCTTAATTTATTTTTAAAGAATTAAACTTTTACAATTTTATATAGTCTAAATTAATTATTTGAATGATAAGTGCTAAGATTTTATCATACATAAATAATTCTTATATTTGTAATTCATCATAAATCCTTAATAAAATGAAAAAGACTATACTAATTTTTATTCTAATGCTTCCCTTAGCATTATTTGCCCAACTTAATGGTTCATATACAATTGGTCCTTCAGGAAATTACACAAGTTTTACAGCAGCTGTTAATGCTCTTGATTCTCTTGGTGTAAGCGGACCTGTGGTTTTTAATATTGCTCCCGGAACTTATAACGAGCAAATAACAATTCCTGCAATTACCGGAGTAGATTCTATTAAAGCCATAACATTTCAATCTGCAAGTGGGGATAGTTCAAGTGTTGTTTTATCTTCATCAAATAATTTTACTTTAAAGTTATATCAGGCAAATTTTATTATTATTAATAAAATTACTATTAAAAACACAAACACAGGAAATTATGTAAATGTTATTTACATAGATCATTCTTCAAATAATAAGTTTTTGAATAATAGAATTGAAGGTATTGATACATTATCCACATCTTTTTTCCATTCTTTAGTTAGTACTAATAGAGACTATTCTTCAGTCTCTACAATAAATAATAAGTTTTATTCCAATTTTTTTATTAATGGTACTTATGGCTTTAGTGATCATTCGCTTGGACCCGGACCATGTCTTTCTTATGGAACAGAAATTATTAACAATCATTTTCTAAATCAAAAAAATAGAAGTATAATATTACAAAATCAAAATGGACCAATTGTAAGTTGTAATAAGATAACTAACAACGCATTAAAGATGAGTAGTGCTATTGAATGTACGTGGTGTTGTAATGAATTGATTATTGAGAAAAATATTATTGATTTAACTATGGGTGTACAATCAGTAATTTTATTAAATTTTTGTAATTCATCATCAGGATACGAAAAGAAGATTATTAATAATTTTATTTCAGTAAATTGTATAAGTGGAAATAATGGTGGATTGTCTTTATCTTATACAAATAATTCAAAAATATTTAATAATACTATATTATTTTATGGAAACTCAACAAGTGGTTCAATATTAGGAATTTCATCCAATTCGCAAAATACAGATATGAAAAATAATATTTTTGCCAATTATGCAGGAGGTCAAACAATGTCCTTAGGAAATTCCTCATCATCAAATCCTGTTTTTACAAGTGACAATAATAATCTTATTACAAACGGAACATATTTTGCTTCTATAGCAAGTGCAGGTTCTGTAACTAATCTATTAAGTTGGCAAAACATAACAAACCAAGATTCAAATTCCGTTTCAATAGCTCCGAACTTTTATTCAAATACTGATTTACATATTGGAAATCCAGCAATGGATAATCTTGGAACTCCATTAGCCGAAGTTATAGATGATATTGATGGAGAGCCAAGAGATACTTTAACCCCAGATATTGGAGCAGATGAATTTACCATACCTGCTTTAGATATTGGTGCTATTACTGCTTTTAATTTTCCTGTAAATGAATGTTATTCTACAAACGAAACAATTAAAGTCAGAATTAAAAATTATGGAATATCAACAATAAATTTTTCTGTTGATACTGTAATAATAAGTGCAAATGTAACAGGTGCTAATCCTATTTCTTTTATTCCTGTAATAATTTCATCAGATAGTTTAAAACCTGATTCAACGAAGGATGTAATTGTTTCAACAAATTATAATATGTCTTTGTCAGGGAATTATACTTTTAATGCATCAACATTTCTGAATGGGGATGGAAACTCTTCCAATAATTCTATGTCACCTTTAATGGTAACTAATCATTTAGTGGTTAATTATCCTTATAGTGAAAATATTGAAAGTTTTACAATAGGAAATCAGCAGGAAATAAAAAATGGCTGGTCAATAAATCCTCAATCATTTTATTTTTGGAAAGTTGGCAGTAATACTACTCCTACTTCAAATACAGGACCTGTTGTTGACCATACTTTTGGTAGCACATTAGCCGAGTATATGTTTATTGAAGCAGATAGTGGTGTAATTGGTAATTCGGCATCATTTATTAGTCCATGTATTAACATAGATACTTTAACAAATCCCGGTTTAACATTTTGGTATCATATGTATGGCTCAGGAATTGGCTCATTAAATGTTGATATTTACAACGGAAGCACATGGATTAACAATGTATATTCATTAACCGGACAGCAACAAACAAGTATCTCAGCTAACTGGTTACAAGGAAGTATGTATTTATCATCTTTTTCGGGAATAATAAAACTTAGGTTCAGAGCTGTAAGAGGGAATAATCAATACGGAGATATTGCATTAGATGATATTAAAATTGGTGAAGCTCCTTATGTTAATCTGGGACCGGATACCACAATATGTTTAGGATGCAGCCTAATTCTTGATGCCGGTGCTGGTACAGGACTAAGCTATACATGGAAGAAGGTTCCTTCTTCACAAATAATTGGCACAAATCAAACTTTCACAGTTAATCAGGCAGGCACATATCATGTTATCGTAACAAATCAAAATGGTATTGGAGGAACAGACTCAATTAATATTATAGTAGGTTATCCGCCGACTGTGGATGTAGGATTAAATTCTAGTATATGTGCTGGAAGTCCTTTTATTATTTCAGGAGTTACAGCAACACATTACTCAAGTTTGTTATGGTCAACATCAGGAATAGGAACATTTTCTAGTAGCACCTCTTTAAACCCAACATATATTCCAAGCCAGGCAGATATAACCAATGGCTCTGTATATTTAACTTTATTAGCTTATGGAATATCACCTTTTGGAAATGCTTCAGATAGCTTGCTTTTAACAATAAATCCTTTGCCAGTAGTAAGTATAAGCGGATTAGCCACATCATACTGTATAAACGCTACTTCTTTAACAATTACAGGGATTCCATCTGGAGGAACTTTCACAGGAAACGGCATCGTAGGAAATACTTTTAATCCTGTTTTTGCTGGTCTTGGAACTCATAGTATTATTTACGCATTTACAGATATAAATGGATGTAGTAATTCTGACACACAATCAGTTGTTGTTAATGCTTTACCTATTGTTTCATTTACAGGATTACCCACAATTTGTTGCTTAAACGATTCAGCATACTTATTAATTGGAAATCCTTCAGGTGGTAGTTTTTCAGGTTCGGGAATTGTTCAAAATGTTTTTAATCCCTTTTTAGCAAGTACAGGTTTTCATAATATCACATACACATTTACCGATGCAAATTCCTGTACAAACAGCACAAGTCAGAATATTACGGTATATCCAAATCCGATAGCCAATGCAGGAACAAACAAAACA
>CAYLPA010000300.1:0-3582 GCA_964385385.1 uncultured Saprospiraceae bacterium
TTTTGTTCGAATAGTAATTTTCTTTTATCATTAAATCTCTTTTAGTTTTTTCAAAGAAAAACAAGCCGACAAAATTAACAAAATATGCTTATATGTTTTAATTGTGAAAAATGTTCTGGCGAAATTTTATTTTGAGATGATGAAAAGATTCTTAGGGGCAATACCCCGAATTTATTGTTTTAGGTTTTTATTCAATCTCAATCCTATCAATTTTCTTCATCAATCTATCAGTTTCAGTGAGAGCAATAATTATCTTTTGATAATGCAAAATATCTTCAAAACTAAGTTGTTGTCTCTACACTGTTTTTAACCTTAGTAGAAAAATTGTTAAACATTTAAAACAACCTTATTACCTTATTTGAATGGTTTGATTGTCTTATCATAAAAATTTATAAACTTTTCATACTCTTCTTTAAATGTCACTTTTTTATGATGTTCTTTTTGATTCAATATGTATTTACAAACTTTATCAACATCCTTCTTAGAAACAGAAAAAGCCGAAGCTGAATCTTGCCATTCAAAACTACCTATTGATAGTTTATTTTCATTGATGAATTTATGTGAACTATTTGCAACAATATTTGCCAATTGGTCTTCTGAAATTTCAGGTGAACGCGATACCAAAAAATGAAGATGTTCAGGATTTGCATAAATAGCGTAGAGTTTGCAATTGTAGTTTTTAACAACTCCTGTAATAAATTTTTCAATTCTTTCACGGTGTTTTTCTGGAATTGTTCTTTGTCGATGCAAAGTAGTAAAAATAAAATGTGTGTATAAGTTATTGTATTCTATTTTCATTTTAATAAGGTAATAAGGTTTTAGTTTATTTGTGCATATTTTCTACTAAGGTTTTTTATTCAATCTCAATCCCATCAATTTCCTTCATCAATCTATCAGTTTCAGTTAAGGCAACAATTATTTTCCAATTGCTTTAATAATTCTATCTTCTTGAATTAACACATCCCTCATTAATAGTTTGTAAGGAAACTGTTTATGTTTTTTTGACTTTTTAAATCCATAAAGAATTTTAATTAAAGAAGATGCTTTAATTAATGATAAATTTAAGTTATATTCAAGTTCAGTATCGTTGATAAAATCATCACTAAAATCGGGCGCAATAAGTAATGATTTAATGATTTTGTAATCATTCTTTTTCACTAGTTCAGAATATGCTTTCATTTGTCTGTAAACGGAACTAAATTTATTATATCCACTTTCTTTGACTGTTTTACACTCAATGAGAATTAATTCATTATTCCCTAAGTTTAACAATACATCAATCTTATCTTTTTTTGTGTTTAATTTATTTTTGAGCTTTTCGTCAACATCGAAACCTAATTGAGTAAAGATTGACTTTGTTATTTCTTCAAATTTTAAACCTAAATTAATCTCTTTAATATTTAATCCGTTTTCCTTTAATAGATTCAAATTCCTAAATCCAATATTAACATAATTTTCTAGATAAAGGTTTTCAGAATCTTTATAATCGGAAAGAATATTTTCAATAATATTTCCCCTTGTTTTGATATTTTTTACTTTACAAAAAGTTTCTAAATCATTTGGACTAATAATATCAAGTACATCTTTTGGTTTTATATTATAATTTAATAATAAATTATTTGATAAAACATTATCATCCTGTAATTCAAATTCAAGTTTTAATTGACTATTCAATTTCGGTAATACTTCTAAAAGGTCAATAAGTAAATTTTCATACCCATCAACAGAAATACTTACTTTGTCGTCTTTTTCAATTGTTTCAAAATGTAGAATAATAGAATTTATTTTTTCTTCAATAGTATTTCCCTTTAGGCTTGCTTTAATGTTTAAGTTTTTACTCCAAAACTCATTAAGAAATTTCTTTTTTTCTGATAAATTGGTACAATCTTTATGCAAGTCATTTTCAAGAATGTTAAATAACGAAATTCCACCATTAATAATCTCTTTTATTTTTTCTTCAATATTTAGCTTTCTGTCAATATTATGTCTTCTGCAAATTTGATTTATTTGAGGTTCACGCATTGATCTTAGAATACGTCGGAAAAATTTATCTGCGATTTCCTTTTTTCTAATTTTTCGAAGAATTCTAACTGTTTCGTCTGCTACAAATAATGTGTTGGTTTTTTTTGAGTAAAAAATAACTCCAATATTTTTTAAATAGTTAATTACAGCGTCAACATCAAGATTGATTATTGGAACAATCATATAATTTAATAATTTCACTGCATCTTGAGATAAATTAAGTTCTTTTGATAGAGTTATTAAAATTGACAATTCATCATCAGTTATTTTAGCCTCACGATTATTTAATTTATCATTATGAAAAGCTGTATGAATACAAGCCCGATATATTTTATAATCTTTTTTTCTTAATTCTGAAATGTCTGATTTTGTATTATTTAATTTATTCTTTAGAAGGTCAACTTTCTTTTTAATTGTTTTCAATTCTTTTTCATAAAGTCTGGCAAACCAATCTTGTTTCATTATGCAGTTTCCATCTCGAATTATAATATCAATTAAAATATCAAGTTGTGAAGATGTGTTTACAAATTCGGATTTAATTAATTTTTCAAATTCACATTCGCTTAAATTGAAAATTTTCGACATAATAATATTATCTACATTTTTTAATCCGGATTGATCTGTTTCAGCTAATAATTTGTCAATTTCTTTCTGATTTGTAGTTTTATTAGTGATAATATTATCAATTATTTTTATGAATGAATTCTTCTCTAATGAATTCAGGTTATCAAGAATTTTCTCAAGTTTCATTTTTTATGGATTTTTATTATTTAATATTGATTTAGGACTGCTTTTCTTTAATTGTTTAAATACTGATAAAAATCATTTTTTTCATAAGGAAATAAATGATAAATCATTTAAACATCCAAATTTAATAAATACTTTTTAATAATCAATGATTTGTAAAGAAAATAAATTTGCTATCAAATTTTATTTTAATAAGGTAATAAGGTAATTTGCTGTGATGTTCTTTTTCTACTAAGGTTAAAATAGTAGAGCAGATTAATTTAAATTATATTTAGTAACATTTTACTTTGCTATTTATAACAGATTAAACCTTAGTAGAAATATAATTATGGAATAAACAAACCTTATTACTTTATTTAAAAAGTTTTATTGTTTCTATGTAGGTTTGGGTGGTCATTGGTTGGTACAAATGTTAATATTATTTTTTATCTAATAAATTTTTAATATCAGTTTCTAATTCTTTAAAGCTTTGTTCTTTTATCAGAGATTTTTCTTTCTCTTTAAATTTTTCGAACTCCTTAGTTGATTTTTCTAAAGCTTTTTCATGGCTAATTTTCCCAGCATGAGTTAGTAGCTCTCTTTCATTAAGTTTTAAAATAACATCAAGACGTTCAATCCAGTCTTTCATATACATTGGAGTTTGTTGCTGAGCCATTGTTTCAGCAAAGGCAAGATATTGCTCCACAAGAAGTCCCAATAGTTTTATTTCATTTCTATTCAAATAGTTTTTCGCAATACTAACATCAGTTTTTTTTATCGAAGTAGAACTTTTTTTATCATAGGATTGCATTCCAACAAGAGGTAATGATGCAT
>CAYLPA010000301.1:0-3561 GCA_964385385.1 uncultured Saprospiraceae bacterium
TTGGTCATTAAAAATACGAGGGTGAAATAAATCATTTTGTTTCATTGTTATTCCTTAGTTTCAAATTAGTATTTCAATCTGTGTGCTTTTTTTTAATTGCCCACAACATTAGCGTAAAACGCAATTACGTTTATATCCATTATATAAACTTATAGCAAAACAGCTTTAAAAACACAGAATCAATACTTTATGTAATTTTTTTAACAAAAAAATAATTTTTATTTAATTGTAAGACATTTGTGATATTTTTCTATTTAAAAGCTTTTTCCAAAAGCCCATCACCTTCAGCACTTAATCTTTTGAAGTAATCAGGAACATCTTTTCCCATCATCTTGTCAACATACATTTTAGCAAGATATTGCCCCAGCATAAAACCATGTCCACGTAAACCAACAAATAATCCTTTATCAGGATCAATAATCATTTTTGGTTCAACATAATAACCTGCCCAAGCAGCCTGAAATCCTGTTGCTTCAAGAGTTGGAAACCAGTCAACAAATATTTCAGAAACTATTTCTAAGAATTCTTGTGAATTAATATCCAAATTTTTACATGCTTCTTTAGGTTCTATCTCCGGAGAAGCACATCCAATTACTTGTCCGGTTTCAGCTAATTGTTGTCCATAAACAGCAGAAAATCCTTTATAAACTCTTCTGTCAATTATCATAGGAAGTGGATTATTATTAACACCCATCATAGGTAATCTACGAGTTATAAAAGCTTGATGTTTTACTGGATATAAACCTATATCTAAACCAATTTTTTTAGCAAATTTACTTCCTGATTCTCCAAGAGCATTAACAAAATCATTAGCATGAAATTCTATATATTCTCCATCATCGTTTTTAACAATAGCAATATATTTATCATCTTTTCTATCTAAATCAATAAGTTTATGTCCTTCTAATGAAACACCACCTTTTTTGATACCGAGATTACGAATCAAGTCAATTACCATTCCCGGAGTGGCTTGCCAGCAATTTCGTGAAATAAGTGCAGCTTGATATTTGTCGATATTAGGATTAAAAAAAGGAGAAATTTCTTTTCTGAATTCTTTTGGTTCAATCATATAAGCATCCGACCATTCAATAGATTTTTCTAATGCTTTATACATTTCATTATCATGAGCAAAAGTAACATAGTTAATATCGTGATAGTTAATATTGCTTATAGTTTGCAACTCTCTAAAAATTTGCTGGTTGTTTTCGGCAATATTCGATAATTCAGGTAAACTGAAATTAGGTCGTCCACCGGCAATATTTCTCCATGAGCTACCATGGTCAGAATTTAGTAAGACAGGTTTACGTCCTGCTTCAGCAAGATATCGGAATAAGGCACTACCACCAATACCGCCACCTGCAACAAGAACATCGACTTCTTCTACTCTGATTTTTTTGTTAATAATAATTTTCTCATGTTCATTTTTAGGATACATCTCCCCCATTTCGATTTGATTTGAAAGTGGAGCCCGAGGCGTAGAACTTCCTGTTAGTTTAATGCCTTTTGCATTTAGCTCTAAACTAAGACGCTTGATACATCTCTTTCCTCTACAAGCACCCATTCCCAATCGCGTGATATGTTTTATTTCATCAACGGAAATAACTTTTCTGTTTCCAATAACTTTCATTACGTCATCCATTGTAACATCTTCGCAATGACAAATGAATGATTCGCCTTCTTCAGTTTCTTTATCCTTTAATTCAACAGCTTCAGGGTAATTTGATTTTAGAATAAATCCCCTTGCAGCAGTAATATCTATTCCTTTTAAATCAATAGATTTAACTCTGGCAATATTTGTTTTATTGGGTTTTTTCATGATTTTCTCAACAATACCTTCGCCAAGAATTTCACCATTATTATCTACTAAATAAACTTCTGCTTGCTCTTCAATTTCATATTCTATTGGTAAGAATAACCAATTCTTCTTTGGATTATAACCAAATATTGCTAATCCCGGACACTGGTAAACACATTTCATACAACCAATACATTTATCAAAATCCACAGTAGGAATACTATCGGTAGAATTTTTTATAATAGCTCCATGAGGACAAGCAAACACACAAGGATTACAAGCAAATCCATATAAACAATCAATCACAACAAAAGGTTTTTCTTCCATTCTATCTTGTGTTGGAAGAACAGCTTGCTGAATAATTCTTTCAGGTTCTTGTTGCGATTCAATATATTGTTTCGAGATATTTAAAAATTCTTTATAGTTAATACGAACATTTCGTTTTTGTAATATTTCGTAGGCTGCCTGTTGTCCGCGAAGAACAGCACTAGTTCCTTCACCAATACGAACAGCATCTCCTGCTCCTTCGCAATATTGACCAAAAATTTCTTTTCCTTTAATAAGAATTTCATCATCAGGAGTAAGTCCGGTACAAATATTTATAGCATCAATGCCATCGATAATTTTTTCTGTTCCGGGAATTGGTTTAAAGTTTTCGCATTTTGCAATCAAAGCAGCAGTAATTCCAGTATTGTCTTTGTTAGGAATAGCTTTTAAGAGAATGTGTGAAGTCATAATTGGAATCCCCAAACGTCTTATACGGTTTGCCTGAACAGGGAATCCACCTTCTTTTGGTAATGCTTCGAGAATCACTTTTACTTTTGCTCCTGCTTGCATTAACTGATAAGAGGTTAAATAACCAATATTTCCGGCTCCAATAGTAAGAATGTTTTTTCCAAGAAGAGTAAATTCTGTATTCATCATCTTTTGCACAACTGCTGCCGTGTAAACACCCGGAGTGTCATCATTTTCGAAAGATGGCATAAATGGTACTGCACCGGTAGCGACAATAAGATTATCTGCATCAACGTAATAAACTTCTTCTGTTTTAATGTTTTTTACTGCTAATCGTTTTCCTTCTAAAATATCCCAAACAGTAGAATTTAGAAAGATACCTTCATGATTATCTCCTGCCAGTTGATTGGCAATTTCGAAACCTCTCTGTCCACCAAATCTTTTCTCTTTTTCGAAGAAGAAAAACTGGTGTGTCTGCATTAAAAACTGACCTCCAATTTTATCGTTATTATCAATAACAATATTGTCAACATTATGTTTGTTTAAAACTTCGCGAGCTGCTAATCCTGCAGGACCAGCTCCAATAATGACAACAGCAGTTTTATATACTTTGCTGGCTTTGTCTATTTTACTGCCGGAAGATTCAGGATAGTAATCTTCGGGAATTTCTCTTACTTCTTTCACTCCGTCAACAAGAGTAATACAAATTCTTTTGACTTTTCCATCAACAAGCATTTCGCATGCTCCACATTTACCAATACCGCATTCTAAGGTACGATTTCTACCTTTAATACTGTGACTATGTACAGGATATCCAGCCTGATGCAAAGCAGCCGCAATAGTAAAGCCTTTTTCTCCTATTATTTTTTCTCCATTATACTTAAATTCCGTTTTAGGATTTTCGGGTACATTTAAGATTGGATGTTTATTTATTTTATACATTATTATTGTTGAATTATATATTTTTACTAATAAATTTTCACTAGCATCCGAAAGTTTTTGCTAAATTAAAGAAAACATAGTTCTATCCC
>CAYLPA010000302.1:0-3546 GCA_964385385.1 uncultured Saprospiraceae bacterium
TTTAGTTTATAAAGTTTTGCAGCTTTTTATTAACAATACTTGCGGATTCTAGGTATGTTCGTGCGGTTCGGGCTTTTTAATCACAGTAAAACAAAAAAGATCTTTGGAAGCTTTCGCTGTTGGAATAAAAAAATATTGTGTAATTTTACTAATCATAAGTTAAAATAAAAAAATAGAAAATAATTAAACTTAAATCAGATTAATATGAAAACAAAGTATAAAGTTTGGATTTATTCAACTGCAATAATTGGAATCTTATTAATCTTTACAAATAGTTGTGAGAAAGATGTTGTTCCGCCAACTGTATTGGCGGTGGGAGATAACTATCAAGGCGGTATCATTGCATATATATTACAAGCAAATGATCCTGGTTACGATGCTTCTACTCAACACGGCATTATAGCAGCAGAATCTGACCAAAGCTCAAGTATGCAATGGTATAATGGAAGTTATGTTCAAACAGGGGCAGCAGCTACTATTTTAGGCACAGGAAATGCCAATACTAATATGATTGTTAATGTTCAAGGAGCAGGTAGCTATGCAGCTAAATTGTGTGCTGATCTAGTTTTGAATAACTATTCCGATTGGTATTTGCCTAGCAAAGATGAGTTAAACAAGCTTCAAATAAACAAAATTGCAATTGGAGGTTTTGCTAGCAACTTCTATTGGAGTTCCAGCGAGATGGGCAACGGTTCAGCATGGATACAAGTTTTCGATACAGGTAACGGGGTCGGATACTCTAAAGATGGTGAATTTTATGTGCGTGCAGTGCGTTTTTTTTAGCAAATTGAAAAATGTTTTACAAAGTAAGAAATCTTAATTCTAAAATAAAATAGTATTATTAATCGAAATAATTAAATATGACAACCTACATTCACGACAAAAACCCAAAATCTGAAAAGATTGAAAAACAACTAAAAGAACTACCAAAATGTCCAGGAGTTTGTATTTTTATTGATGTGGTAAATTCCACTACGGTTAAATATAGCACCCCAATTGAAGACTGGGGAAAGAAACTCAATAATACTTTTAATTTTATTTCTTTTTTGAATGATTTTCCTGAGAATGTTGTTAAAGGAATCGGGGATGAAATAATGCTTTATATTCCTGATGAAGATTTAAAGTCCAAGACTTCTTACAATGATTTGTATTCATTGCTAGAAGAAATCTATGCAACTTTTGATAATATTAAAAACTTCCCTTTGGATGATATTTTTATGACTTGCAAAGCAGCAATCCATTATTGTACTGAAGTTTATAATATCACTTTCTTTGAAGGAGCAAATGATTATTACGGAAGAGATATTGATATGTCTGCAAGGCTAATGGCAAAGTCAAAAGAGCATAGAGTTGTTGTGAGTGAGAAGTTTTATCAAAAAATGATGGAAGATGTGGAAGACACAAAACAGGGTTGTTTAAGTTCTATTTCTGAAAAATTCATTGAAGATTTTAAAGGAGTTCCAGAATACACTGAGTTTAGAGTTATTGATGTATAACCAACCCTAATCAAGATTAATCAAGAAGTACAGGTTGGAAAAGACAAATTCCAATAGACAAATAACAAAAAAAATCCAATTTTAAAAAAATGTAAATTCCAAACATGCTGTCTATAAAAAAAATTGCCTTTATAAAAACAGCTTTGTATAATTTATGTTTGGATATTTGAGTATTGTTGTTTGTAATTTATTTGTTATTTGATGCTTGTTATTTGTTATTTATTTTCAAAAAAAACGAATATCACCGATAAGATGCTTATTAACAATTTTACTTTTCAGCACTTTCCATACATTCTTTTGCTGCTTTCACAAAACCTCCGAAAATTGGATGTGGTTTAGCAACTGTGCTTTTGTATTCAGGATGAAACTGAACGCCAATAAACCATGGATGATTTTTTAACTCTATAATTTCTACTAAATCATCTTTGGGATTTATTCCTACAGTAAGCATTCCGGCTTTGATAAATTCTTCCTTATATTTGTTATTAAATTCAAAACGATGGCGGTGTCGTTCTTCGACATTCAATTTTTTATATAAATTATAAATTTTTGAATCTTTTTGAATCTTACATGGATAAGCACCGAGACGCATTGTTCCTCCTTTGCTGGATATTTTCTTCTGAGCTTCCATTATGTCAATAACAGGATGTTTTGTGAGAGGAGCAATTTCTGTTGAATGAGCATCTTTATATCCAAGAACATTTCTTGCAAATTCAACAACAGCACATTGCATACCGAGACAAATGCCAAGAAAAGGAATATTTTTTTCACGAGCAAATTTTGCAGTAATGATTTTACCTTCAATACCACGTTCACCAAATCCGGGAGCTACAAGTATTCCATGAAATCCAGCAAGTTTTTTACATACATTTTTTTCAGTTATTCCTTCGGAGTGAATCATTGTAACATTCACTTTGCATTTGTTTGCTGTGCCACCATGAATAAAGGATTCAATAATTGATTTATATGAATCTTTTAATTCAGTATATTTCCCAATTAATCCAATATTTACTTCCGATGTGGTATGTTTTAAAGTGAATAGAAATTTTTTCCATATTTTTAAATTAGAATTATTATATTCAGAAATATTTACTTTATCTAAAACAACAGTATCTAAATTTTCTTCACGCATCAAAATAGGAACATTATAAATTGTTTCGGTGTCAATTGATTCGATAACTGATGATGGTTCAACATTGCAGAATAATGCAATTTTATCTCGAATGCTTCTATTTATGGGTTTCTCAGTACGGCACACAAGAATATCGGGTTGAACACCTAATTCCAGTAATGCTTTAACAGAATGTTGGGTTGGTTTTGTTTTTAATTCTCCGGCTGCTTTTAAGTAAGGTACCAATGTAAGATGAATTACAAGGCAGTTGTTTCCCATTTCCCATTTCATTTGTCGTACAGCTTCAATATATGGTAATGATTCAATATCACCGACAGTTCCACCGATTTCAGTAATAACAAAATCATATTTTTTTTCTTTTGCCAGCAATTTTACTCTGTACTTTATTTCGTCGGTAATGTGAGGTATTACTTGAACAGTTTGACCTAAATAATCACCACGTCTTTCTTTTTCAATAACAGATTGATAAATTCTTCCTGTTGTAATATTGTTTGCCTGGGATGTTGGAATATTTAAAAATCGTTCGTAGTGTCCAAGGTCAAGGTCGGTTTCTGCACCATCTTCAGTAACATAACATTCACCATGTTCATAAGGATTTAATGTTCCCGGGTCAATGTTAATGTATGGGTCTAATTTTTGAATTGTAACAGAAAAATTTCTTGACTGAAGCAATTTTGCTAAAGAAGCAGAAATGATTCCTTTACCCAATGAGGAGGTTACTCCGCCGGTTACGAATATGAATTTTGTTTGAGGCATCTTTAATGCTATTTATAAAAAAAACGTGCAAGTTACTAAATTATCAGGAACAATTTGGTGGATTTTAAAATATTTTATTAAAATCAGGTTTTGGTTAAAAAAAACTTAAGCAATTATTGACCTAAATAAGCTTTTAATAATTTGCTTCTAGAATTGTGTTTC
>CAYLPA010000303.1:0-3544 GCA_964385385.1 uncultured Saprospiraceae bacterium
ATTTGCCCTGACTTTGTTACAAGATTTTTAATAATTTGCCTTGACTTTGTTACAATTTTTTTATATATTTGCCCTGACTTTGTTACAAATAACAATTAACAATACTATTTAACATGTTTAATAGAAGTGCATTAACATATTTAGAACAATGGAAAACAAGTTCCAATCGCAAACCACTTATTATAAGAGGGGCACGACAGGTAGGAAAAACCACTTTAGTAAAGCAGTTTGCTAAAACTTACAAACAACATATTTCTTTAAATCTCGAAAAAGAATCAGATAGAAATTTCTTTGAAATCACCGATGATGTTAAAAAGATAGTTGAAACTCTATTTCTATCAAAAAATTTATCTTCAAATGTTAATGATACTTTATTATTCATAGATGAAATTCAAGAATCACCAAAAGCTATTCATTTGCTTCGATATTTTTATGAA
Source organism: uncultured Saprospiraceae bacterium (assembly GCA_964385385.1). GTDB lineage: Bacteria > Bacteroidota > Bacteroidia > Bacteroidales > CAYLPA01 > CAYLPA01. The sequence goes on from CAYLPA010000303.1 coordinate 438, forward strand.
GAAATCCCCGACCTACACATAATTTCAGCAGGTTCATTATTGGAATTCGCAATGCATAAAGTATCTAATTTCCCAGTTGGAAGAGTAGAATATTTATATCTATATCCACTTAATTTTTTAGAATATTTAGAAGCCATTAAACATTATGAAGCATTGGAGCATCTAAATCAAATTCCTATAAAAAGTTTTGCCCATAAACCTTTGCTTGAATTATTTAATCGCTTTGCTATTATTGGTGGCATGCCTGAAGTAATAAAAGTTTTTATTGATAATAATCACGGCTTGGTTGATTTACCCAAAATTTACGAAAGTATTTGGAGCACGTATCAAAATGATGTTGAAAAATATGCTAAAAGTGAAACAGAAAGAAAGGTAATTAAACATATAATGGCAACGGCTCAAAATTATGTTGACCTAAGAATCAAATTTCAAAATTTTGGTAATTCAAATTATAGATCACGCGAAGTTGGTGAAGCCATGAGAAGTTTGGATGATGCAAAAATTATTCAACTTATTTATCCAACTACTGATATAGAAATTCCAATTAAACCGGATTTAAAAAAATCTCCAAGATTACAATTTTTAGATACAGGTTTAGTTAATCATTCATTAGGCTTACAATCACAAATGATAGGATTAAATAATCTTTGTACTACTTATAAAGGAGCTATAATTCCGCATTTAATAACTCAAGAATTGATTTCGCTAAATACTTTGAGTAGCAAAAATCCGCATTTTTGGGTACGAGAAAAAAAGCAGTCTTCATCCGAAATAGATTTAGTGTTTCAACATGATAATAAAATTATTCCTATAGAAATAAAATCGGGTAGTACCGGTAGTTTAAAATCCTTACATCAGTTTATTGAAATGACTAATCATCCATACGCAATTAGGATTTATGAAGGTGAATATAAAATTGAAAAAACAAAAACCCCTTCAGGAGTTCCTTATTTATTGATGAATATTCCTTACTATCTTGGAACCAAAATTCCTGAATACATTGATTACTTTGTCAACAATTATAGTTTATAAGATTATGCTAAGAAATTTAATTGTATTATTTTTAATGCAGAAAAAAAAATTCGGAAGGTAGTTATTTTGAGGTAAACAGTGGTTTTAATTATTTTTAGATGATATATAGGCCTAAAAACTATTAAGTACAATTTATCGATCTAAACACTTATTAAATTATCAAATAAAGAAAACAAAAATGGTAATAACCAAAAGTAACAAACCGAGAAATCATGAAGGAAAGTGGTTTGTTCCGCAAATAGGAATAGAATTGCCAGGTGTTTTAATTATTGATAAAAGTAACTATTCCCAAACACTTAAGTTATATTCAAAAGTTGATTTTCTTGGAGTTCCTATTTCGAATGAAGAATTTCAACCTAAAGATTATCCTACAATTTGTGGGAAATGTAGGATTGACGAAATGATTACCTTACATGATTGTGTTGTCAGTAGCTTTAATCCTATTGGGGATGAAATATACGAAATTGTATTCGAACCAACATTTTCTTTTTTTGGTGGTATTACTTTTAATCACAATGCAACAAAGATTACTCGATTAATTTGCACGTTCCCATATTGTAGTTCATGGTTTGACACTAATAGACTTTTTTTCGGTTCATGGTATTCTACAGATGATTTTATTGAGAAAATGAAACCAGCTTTAAATCAAGAAGAATTGACTGATGAAATAAAAATTAATGATGAATTCTCAATATTAATTGAAAGGAAATACTTACAAGAAGCATTAACTTTAAATAAAAATGTAAAAGCAGAGGTAAAACATTATGTCCATTTTAGAAGTTCAACATGTAAAAGTTTAGGGGAATTTAAAAAGTTAGCATATATTTTCATGCAATTGATTAAGCTATCAACAGGAAAATTACTATCTGTCAATTATATCACTGCTATTACTAAAAAGGACTATTTAAATAATTTTTCGAAAAAGGCAATAAATGTTAATGGTGATGTAATCATATCAATAACTAATTATAATAGTTTACAAAAGCGTAAAATTATTAAATCAGACAATATCAATCAAAATAATATGCTTTTTTATGGAGGTATTTCTAATGTTGAAAAACTAAAACAAACGATAATTAATTGGTATAATACCTATGATAAATTCTCATCAGTTTACAATATTTTTCTTGACACTTTGGAATGGTTTCAAAATACTGATGCATATTTATCACATGTAATGTTTAATAATAGATTTTTAAATTTAATTCAGGCATTAGAAAGTTACCATAAATTCTCATTCCCAGATAAATCAGGTGAGTATAAAGATGAAGTAATTACTAAAGCAAAAGAACTCATACAGAATATTGAAGGAAAAAATAAAAAATGGCTTATTAGAAGAATTAAACCTCTAAATACTACATTAGTAGAAAGGTTGTCATATATCTATAAAGTTAAATTTAAAATTATTAGTGCTGAGTTATTTCAAAAAGAGAAAGAGATAAATCTTTTTATTGAAGAGATACGAAAAATTCGAAATGACTTATCACATGGAGAGAAATTTAGTAAGGATGCTGATGAGATTTCTGAATATTATTACAAAACTTTAATTCTATTACTTTGTTGTATATTATCAAATTTAGGTTTCTCACAAGTTGAAATAAAAAAAGCATTATTTAGTTCAATAAAATATAATAAAATGATTGGCTACATTAAGTCTAACATGAAACAAAAGGGACAAATTGAAAATTAATAGAATTTTTCAGCAATACATAAGTTACATAATTCCGATTAATTAAAATTTATGAATTCTGGAATAAAGTGAGCATAAATCTATAAATACATATCCAAATTGCAATATAAAAAAATCACCAAAAAAGAATCATTCTCTCATACTAAAAAAACCAAAAAATTATTATCTTTGAACCTTTCTTTAGAAACTAAATAACTATATATATGAACAAAGTAGTACCAAATGCAAAAGAAGCTATAAAAGATATTTCGAGTGGCTGTTCAATACTTCTCGGTGGTTTCGGTTTATGCGGAATTCCTGAAAATTGTATAGATGCTCTTGTTGAAAAAAACATAACTGATTTAACCTGCATTTCAAACAATGCCGGAGTTGATAATTATGCTCT
>CAYLPA010000304.1:0-3533 GCA_964385385.1 uncultured Saprospiraceae bacterium
GTTAGTTTACTAAACAATAAAATTTGGATTTATTCCATATCTTTGATGAAATTGATTTTCTAAGCAATTTATAAATTGAAAAGAACAATAATATTATATCTGCTTTTTCTTTTAATAATGCCCTGTGCTATTTTCTCACAAGAGCATAATAATTTACGTTTTAAGAAAATCATTGTTGTTTCCGACACTATTTCCCTCGACACTTTTAGTATTATTCCAAACTCTATCCTGATAATCGACAGTGCGGGAAATAAAATATCCGATAGTTTGTTTTCTGTAAATTATCCTGAAGCAAAGTTGATACTAAAAACAAAATCCATAAAACAAAATTCTGAAATCACAATCTCGTACAGAGTTTTTCCCTACAATTTTTCAGAAACTTACAGCCATAAAGAAATCCTTCAGATAGAACCCGACGAATCAGGAATGATTAATCCATTCATGTTCCAGTACACAACACAAAAATCAAATGATATTTTTGAATTAGGCGGATTAAGTAAAAATGGAAGTATCTCTCGGGGTGTTTCCTTCGGAAATTTTCAGGATGTTGTAGTGAATTCAAATTTCAATCTTCAGCTTGCCGGAAAGTTAAACAACGATATAGATGTTTTGGCTGCAATAACCGACAATAATATTCCCATTCAGCCGGAAGGCAACACACAACAAATTCAGGAATTTGATAGAGTTTTTATTCAACTTTCAAAAAACAAAACAAAACTTATTGCCGGCGACTTTGTGCTAAATCGCCCTAAAGGCTATTTTATGAATTTCTATAAAAAAGCTCAGGGGGGGCTTCTTTCAACAAGTTTTGCTCTTGTAAACAAACAAAAAAAAGCATCATATTTAGAAAAAAAAATAAAAATTCCAACATTAAATGTTTCGGCTAGCGCTGCAATCTCAAAAGGAAAATATGCTAAAAATTCTATCGCAGGAGTTGAGGGAAATCAAGGTCCTTATAAATTAAAAGGAAAAAATAACGAATCATTTATCATTGTATTAGCAGGAACAGAAAAAGTTTACATTGACGGGCATCTTCTCACACGCGGACAAAGCAACGACTATGTCATTGATTACAATACCGCTGAAATAATTTTCACACCAAAAAATCTAATCACAAAAGACAAAAGAATAATTATTGAGTTTGAATATTCTGATAAAAATTATGCTCGTTCGTTATTTTTTGTGGGAACAGAATTCGAATCAAAAAAACTTAACCTAAGGTTTAATTTCTTTTCGGAACAAGATTTAAGCAATCAACCTTTGCAGCAAGACCTGAGCAATGAACAAAAACTATTATTGAGTAATATTGGAGACAGTTTAAACAATGCAATAGTTTATAATATTGATTCTGTAGGTTTTTCTGTTAACGAAGTTCTTTATAAAATGGTCGATACTCTCGGATATGATTCTGTTTTTGTTTATTCAACCAATCCCGACAGTGCTTTTTTTCGTCTCGGATTTTCAAATGTCGGACAAGAAAACGGAGATTATGTTCAGATACAAAGCACAGGAAACGGCAGAGTTTTTAACTGGGTTAAGCCAGACAATGGAGTTCATCAGGGAAATTTCGCTCCGGTAATACTTTTGGTAACTCCTAAAAAAAATCAGATGTACACTTTTGGTGCTGATTATGCTTTCTCAAAAAATACTCATGCTTCTGTTGAAATGGCTCTTTCTGAAAATGACATAAATACTTTTTCTAATAAAGATAACGCTGATGACATTGGTTATGCCATTAATTTTAATTTTGATAACAAAACATTATTAAGCAAAAAGGACACTAACGCTTGGGCACTTTTAACCAATGTAAAATATGAATGGATTAACAAAGACTTCACCCCTCTTGAACCTTATAGAAACATTGAATTTAACAGAGACTGGAACATTACAAATAACGAAAACAGAAACGATGAACATTTATCAGGATTAAGTTTAACATTTAAAAAGAATAAAATAGGTTTTATAAATTATCAACTAAATTCTTTTTTGAAGGGAGACAAATACATTGCTTTTAAAAACATGCTTAATACCAATTTGAATAAAAATGGTTTTAATCTAAATTTCTCAGGAAGTTATGTTCAAACTGAAACACCTCTGAACAAAAGTAATTTTCTGAGACAAAAAACTATTCTGACAAAAAAATTAAAATGGATTACTATCGGATTAAACGAAGAACAAGAGCAAAATTCTTTCAATGATATAATCTCTGATTCCTTGTTAAACAACAGTTTTTCATTTTTTAAATTGGAAGCTTTTGTTGTTAATCCTGACACTACAAAAAACAAATTTTCTTTTAACTATAAAAAAAGATATGATTACTTACCTCAAAACAATGCTTTCGAAAAATCTACCACAGGCGATGATTTTGGATTGACATATCAGCTTACTAAAAATAACAATAGATTAAATTTAAATATTACTTATCGAAGACTTACTATTAATGACACTTCGCTCACAGCGGAGAAAAAAGATAATACAATTGTCAGCCGGCTTGAATATTTTACAAAACTTTTTAAAGGAGCAATAACATCAAGCACGTTTTTTGAAATTGGCTCGGGGCTTGAGATAAAAAAAGAATTCACCTATTTGGAAGTTGAGCCGGGTCAGGGAGTTTATTATTGGAATGTAGCAGAAACCGATTATAACGGAAACGGTGTTTTAGACCTTGATGAAGTTGAAATTGCAGCATTTCAAGACCAGGCAAATTATATCAGAACATTTATTCCTTCTAACGAATTTGAGAAAGTTTATACGAACCAATTCAGCGAATCCTTTAACCTTAATCCAGCTGCCGTTTGGAGAAATAAGAAAGGTTTTAAAAAATTTCTGTCCCGTTTTTCCAATCAAATGGTTTATCGTATCAACCATAAAACCAAAGACGATGATTTTACAAAAGCATATAATCCATTTTCTTCGGATATTGACAACGCATTATTAATGACTTTAAATTCTTCTTTTAGAAACACTTTTTATTTTAACAGAAGTCATGCAAAATTTGGGATGGACATAAATTACCAAAACAATGAGAATAAAATTCTTCTTACAAATGGCTTCGGCACAAGAACTCTTGAAAAAAAGGGTGTAAATTTTCGTTGGAATATTAGCAGAAAATTTATGCTTAACGCAAATTCTAATGTGGGTAAAAAAACAAGCGCCTCTGAATATTTCACTTCAAAGGATTATGATATTCATTTTCTTGAAACACAGCCAAGCCTTAGTTTCCAACCTAATGTTTCATTCAGGTTAACTGTTATGTATAAATATAACAAAAAGGAGAACTTTTCACTAACAAGTATCAGCAATCAAATTACAGAAATTCATAATTTGGGTATCGAGTTAAAATATAATATAATCAGCAAAGGCAATCTGCTTTTAAAGGTAAACTACATCGATATTTCTTACAACAGCCCCGAAAACACATCGCTTGCTTTTGAGATGCTCGAAGGTTTGAAAACAGGAAAAAATGCAACGTGGAATGTTTCTTACCAACGAAACTTATCAAATCACCTTCAATTAAGTTTGGTTTATGACGG
>CAYLPA010000305.1:0-3533 GCA_964385385.1 uncultured Saprospiraceae bacterium
GTTGAAAAACTCTCAGGTGTTTTAAATATTAATACTAACCTCACAAATCTTTTAGCACAAAGAGGTGTTACCGAATTCGAAGAAGCAAAAACTTTTTTCCGTCCTGAATTAAACCAATTACACGACCCATTTCTTATGAAGGACATGGATGTTGCTGTAGAAAGAATAAAAAAAGCATTCCAGAATAAAGAAAAAATTTTGATTTACGGCGACTATGATGTTGATGGAACAACTGCTGTTGCCTTGGTTTATACTTTTCTGAAAGAAATTTATACAGATATTGATTATTATATCCCTGACAGATACGCCGAAGGATACGGAATATCGTTGAAATCAATTGATTTTGCAGCAGAAAACAAATTTTCTTTAATCATTGCCTTGGATTGCGGAATTAAAGCTATTGATAAAATTGAATACGCAAATCAAAAGAAAATTGATTTTATTATTTGCGACCATCATCGTCCCGGCGAAAAAATCCCTGATGCCTTTGCTGTTTTAGACGCCAAAAGAAATGATTGCAGCTATCCTTATAAAGAGCTTTCGGGTTGCGGTGTTGGCTTTAAACTTATTCAGGGATACGCTCAGAAAAATGATATTTCTTTTGAAAAACTCTATAAATATTTAGATTTAGTTGTTGTTAGTATTGCCTCTGATATTGTTCAAGTCACCGGAGAAAATAGAATTCTTGCTTATCATGGACTAAAATTGATTAATACGAATCCACGTCCCGGTTTTGAGTCAATACTTGAATATAGCGGAATTAAAAAAACATCAAACAAAGAAGAAAATTATTTTAACAGAAAGCTGACAATTACTGATTTGGTTTTTTTAATAGGACCAAGAATTAATGCTGCCGGAAGAATTGAAAGTGCGAGAAATTCTGTAGAATTGCTTATTTGTGATGATATTAAATATTCAAAAAAAATCGGACACCAAATAAATATTTTAAATACAGAACGCAAAAGTTTAGATAGCCAGACCACTGAGCATGCTCTTGAAATGATAAATCAATCTTCCGAGATGAGAAAGAAAAAATCTACTGTAGTTTATCATCCGGGATGGCACAAAGGAGTGATTGGCATTGTCGCATCACGATTAATAGAGCATTATTACAAACCAACAATTGTTTTAACAAAATCAAATGGTCATATTACGGGTTCGGCAAGGTCTGTAAAAGGTTTTGATGTATATGAAGCAATAGAATCGTGCAGTTATTTATTAGAACATTTTGGAGGTCATAAATATGCTGCCGGCTTATCATTGAAACCCGAAAATCTTGAATTGTTTATTGACCATTTTGAAAAAAGTGTGTCCGAAACCATTAAAGAAGAAATGTTAACACCTGAAATAGAAATCGATTCAGTAATAAATATAAAAGAAATTACTGCTGATTTTTATAATATATTAAAACAATTTGCCCCTTTTGGACCTGGAAATATGTCTCCGGTTTTTCAGACAAATTGTGTGTTTGACAACGGCTATGCGCGGATTGTTGGAAAAAACCATCTTAAACTTACTGTTGCTGACCCGGAAACTTGTATGAAACCTTTTCCCGCTATTGCTTTTAATCAGGGTGATTATCTCGAAAAAGTTCTAAAACAATTGCCTTTGAGCATATGTTATCATATTGAAGAAAATGAATGGAACGGAAATATAAGTCTGCAATTGAATATAAAAGATATTAAAATTTAAATTTTTTTAATAAATTTACTCACCTTTTTTAATAAACAGAACACATTGATTAGCAAGGAAACTATACAAACTATTTTTGAAACCGTACGAGTTGACGAAATTATTAGCGAATTTGTTTCGCTAAAAAAAAGAGGTGTAAATTTTATTGGACTTTGCCCTTTTCATAATGAAAAAACTCCCTCGTTTACAGTTTCTCCCACCAAAGGTATTTATAAATGCTTCGGTTGCGGCAAAGCAGGAAATGCTGTCAATTTCCTTATGGAACATGAGCATTATACCTACCCTGAGGCTTTAAAATATATTGCAAAAAAATATAATATTGAAATAGATGAAGATGAACAAAGCCCAGAACAAATTCAGTCTCTTAACGAAAAAGAAAGCTTGTATCACGTTTCTGTTTTCGCACAAAACTATTTTTCTGATAATCTTTTAAATAATGAAGAAGGAAAAGCAATTGGGCTTACATATTTCAAAGAACGCGGATTTACAACAGAAACAATTGAAAAATTCCAATTAGGATATTGTATTGACAAATGGGATGATTTTACTTCCCATGCTCAGAAGAATGCCTATAAACTTACCTATTTAACACAGTCGGGATTAACTATTTCAAAAGACAATAAAACTTACGATAGATTTCGGGGAAGAGTTATGTTTCCTATTCATAATTTGTCGGGAAGAGTGATAGGTTTTGGTGGAAGAATTTTGTCTTCTGAAGCAAGCAAAGCAAAATATGTAAATTCTCCTGAATCGGAAATTTATAGTAAAAGTCGTGTACTTTACGGAATTTATTTTGCAAAAAATTCTATAATAAAAAACGACAACTGTTATTTGGTTGAAGGCTATACCGATGTTATTTCTCTAAATCAGTCTGGTGTAGAAAATGTTGTTGCCTCTTCGGGAACATCTCTAACAACAGAGCAAATAAAACTCATCAAAAGATTTACAAAAAACGTAACAATTTTATATGATGGTGACCTTGCCGGAATTAAAGCTTCTTTTCGTGGGATTGATATGATTCTTGAAGAAGGGATGAATGTAAAAATCGTTATGTTTCCCGATGGTGAAGACCCTGATTCTTATGCACGAGGTCATAGTTCGGAAGAGTTGGGAAAGTTTATTACAAAAACCGCTGCAAATTTTATTATTTTTAAAACGAATCTTCTTTTAGAAGAAGCGGAAAACGACCCTATAAAAAAGGCTACTCTTATCAAAGAAATTGTTAATTCAATTGCCATAATTCCTGATATAATTTCACGTTCAGTTTATATAAAAGAATGCGGAACAATTCTTAATATCAAAGAGCAAACTTTGATGAACGAGCTTAATAAAATATTAAGAAAGAAATTTTATGATAAAAATAGATTTGCAACTAAAGAAGAATTTCCTGAGGCTACAGAATATGTTGCAGACAAACAAATCTTTATCGAGAACACAGTAACAGAAATACACGAAAAAAATCTCATAAGATTATTAATGAATTTTGGAAAACAGGAAATAACGATTAAGGAAAAACAAAGCAAAAAAGAATCGGAAAGAATTAAAGAAGAACCGGAAAAAAGAAATATTGCAGAATTGATTGTTAATGAAATTAAGGCAGACGAAATGAAATTTAACAATTTTTCCTATCAGGCAATTTTTGATGAATTTGCAAATGCTGTTAAAGATAATTCCTTTCCTGATGAGATGAAATTTATAAATCATGCCGATGAAAAAATCAGAAAAATAGCAAGCGACATGATAATCTCTCCCTATACTTTGAGCAAAAACTGGAAAGAGAAATATGATATTCTTGTTCTAACAGAAGAAATGCAAAATATTCTCTCCCAGGAAGTAATTAC
>CAYLPA010000306.1:0-3525 GCA_964385385.1 uncultured Saprospiraceae bacterium
CATAAAAACAAATAAATCAAAATCTAAGAAGCAGAAATAATTTTTTTACTAATTTTACACTCCAATTTTTCACAAGGATAATTATCCATGGCTGATAAAGAAAAAAAAAACAAACAATCATTTTTTCAAAAACTTCGTAATAAGTATAAATTAATTGTTATTAACGAAAAGACTTTTGAAGAACGCTTTACATTCAGATTGTCAAGATTAAATGTATTTATTGTAATTGGAACAATTTCGATACTCTTAGTTGTTGCAACAATTTATATTATAGCTTTCACACCTTTGCGAGAATATATTCCCGGCTATACAAATGTTAAAATGCAAAAAAATCTCTACAATTTAGTTTTAAAAACAGATTCCTTACAAATTGAGTTAAACCGAAGAGATTTTTATATTGAGATTATTAAAAATGCCATGGAAGGCAAGAGCATTAGTAATATTGACGCAAATTTTACAAATTCTGAAAACAAAAATAATTATGATTCAATCTCTTTAACAAAATCTGTCGAAGATTCTTTGCTAAGAGAAGAATTTGAGAATTTGGATAAATTTAATCTGCTTTATTCGGATGAGGAAACCGGAGCTGCTTTTTCCAGCTCTTCAATAAGCAGTTATTTCTTTTTTACTCCTCTGAAAGGAAAAATCATTAATGGTTTTAATCTTAAAAATAAACATTACGGTATTGATATTATTGGAAAAGAAAACGATGTAATAAAAGCAACCCTTGACGGAACTGTTATCTTTTCTACCTGGACTTTTGAAACAGGATATATTATCTGCATTCAACATCAGGCAAATATTATTTCTGTCTATAAACATAATTCTGCCTTATTAAAAAGCGAGGGAAATTTTGTTAAAGCAGGAGAATCAATTGCAATTTTAGGAAATTCAGGAAAGTTAACCACAGGACCTCATCTTCATTTTGAATTGTGGTATAACGGAAATCCTGTTAATCCTGCTGATTACATGACTTTTTAAATTTAAATTTTTATTTTGAAAAAAAGAATAGCTATACTTGGTTCAACAGGTTCAATTGGAACTCAAGCATTGGATGTGATTAAAAACCACACTGACAAATTTCAACTTGAAGTAATTACTGCTCAAAACAATGTGGAATTACTAATAAAACAAGCTATAGAATTCAAACCCAACGCTGTTGTAATTGGAAATAAAGAACATTATAATAAAGTTAATCAAGCATTACTCTCTCATAATATTAAAGTTTTTGCCGGCGAAGAATCAATTTGCCAGATTGTTGAGAGCGATACTGTTGACCTTGTTTTGGTTTCTGTTGTTGGTTTTGCAGGATTAAAACCAACCATAAATGCAATTGAAGCTCAAAAACAAATTGCAATTGCAAACAAAGAACCTCTTGTTGTTGCCGGTGAAATTATTACAAAACTTGCAAAAGAAAAGGGAGTAAACATTTATCCGGTAGATTCGGAACATTCTGCAATTTTTCAGTGTATCGTTGGTGAATTTCATAATCCTATCGAAAAAATATTTTTAACAGCATCGGGAGGTCCTTTTAGAAATAAAAGTTTAGATTTTCTGGCAAATGTTACGAAAGAAGATGCTTTGAAGCATCCTAACTGGAAGATGGGAAACAAAGTTACTATTGACTCGGCTTCGTTGATGAACAAAGGATTGGAAGTTATTGAAGCAAAATGGCTTTTTGGATTATCACCCGAACAAATTGAAATAATTATTCACCCTCAATCAATTGTTCATTCGATTGTTCAATTTCAGGATGCTTCAATGAAAGCCCAAATGGGACTCCCTAATATGAGGTTACCTATTCAATATGCTTTTTCTTATCCCGACAGACTTAATTCGGATTTTCCTCGTTTTAACTTTCTGGATTATCCGGAATTGACTTTTGAAACAGTTGATATTAAAAAATTTCGTAATCTTGCACTTGCTTTCGAAGCTCTGAATAAAGGTGGAAATATTCCATGTATTATGAATGCTGCTAACGAAGTTGTTGTTGAGTCGTTTTTAAATGATAAAATAAAATTCTTGGAAATGCCCGACATCATCGAAAAATGTATGCAAACAGTAAGCTTTGTTCAAAAGCCAACTTATGATGATTATGTTTTAACAGACATTGAAGCACGAAGATTTGCTAAAAATTATATTAATAAACGCAATTTATAATAAATGGAAATTCTAACTCAAATACTTCAACTAATTCTAAGTTTATCAATTTTAGTTATTTTTCATGAATTTGGACATTTTATTCCTGCCAAACTTTTTAAAACCAGAGTAGAAAAATTTTATCTTTTCTTCAATCCCTGGTTTTCTTTATTCAAATTTAAAAAAGGGGAAACGGAATATGGCATTGGCTGGCTTCCTCTTGGTGGCTTCGTGAAAATTTCAGGAATGATTGACGAATCCATGGATAAAGAACAAATGAAAGCTCCGATTCAACCATGGGAATTTAGGTCTAAACCAACATGGCAAAGACTAATTATTATGCTTGGGGGTGTTAGTGTAAACATTTTACTTGCTGTCGTTATTTACATTGTTATGCTTAGTATGTGGGGAGAACAATATCTTCCTACTTCCGAAGTAAAATATGGAATAACCACCGATTCGCTGGCTAAGGAAATTGGTCTTATGAACGGAGACAAGATTCTTACTATTGATAATTACGAGGTTGAAAACTTTCTGAAAATTCCTGCCGAAATAATTCTTGAAGAAGCTAAAACAATTCAAATTTCCCGAGACAATCAAAAAAAAGAAATTATTATCCCCGAAGGTTTTGTCGGTAAATTAATTAAACATAATTCTCCCGATTTTATTGGTGTTAGAGTGCCTTTTAAAATTAAGAAATTTGTTAAAAACTCTCCTGCAAAAAAAGCAGGATTGAAAGAAGGTGATAAACTTATTGGATTGAACAAAATTCAAACAGAATATTTTGATGAGTTCCGCGACGAGATTTTGAAACATAAAAACGAACAAGTTTTAGTTACTGCTCTTAGAAATAATGATACTGTTAGAATTGCTGTTGATGTTCCCGAAGAAGGATTAATCGGTGTTCATCCTGTTGTTAGCGAATATTTTAATTTTAAAGAAAGAAGTTATACTTTTATTGAGGCAATACCTGCCGGAACAATAAAAGCTTACAAAACTCTCGGCAATTACCTGAAACAATTAAAATTAATTTTCTCTCCCGAAACAAAAGCTTATCAATCGCTTGGAGGTTTTATTACTATTGGAAAAATATTCCCATCTCATTGGGACTGGTATGCGTTTTGGAATCTTACCGCCTTTCTATCAATAATTCTTGCAATAATGAATTTGCTTCCAATTCCTGCTTTGGATGGCGGGCATGTTCTGTTCTTGCTCTATGAAATTGTTACCGGAAGAAAACCCGGAGATAAATTCATGGAATATGCTCAAATTTTTGGAATGGTAATATTATTCAGCTTGCTAATTTTTGCAAATGGAAATGATATTCTGAAGTTGTTTAATAAATAATTAAATAAATTTAGGGCAAATCTTCAACATCAAACATCT
>CAYLPA010000307.1:0-3524 GCA_964385385.1 uncultured Saprospiraceae bacterium
CTTCCCTTTTCTCGCGATTAAAAGTCGCATTTCTTAATTGAACTTACATTTTTTAATTTTACACAATAATTTAAATTTTAATAAAAATATCTTAATTAAATGAAAAATATTATCAATTCAAACAAAGCACCCGAACCAATTGGACCTTACAATCAAGCAATAATGGCAGATAATGTATTATACATTTCCGGACAAGTTGGTATAAATAGAGAAACAGGCATTTTTGTTAATGATAACATAAATGCTGAAACCACCCAAGTTATGAACAATCTAAGTGCAATATTGCAAGAAGCAAACTTAGATTTCTCAAACATTGTAAAATGTTCAATATTTGTTTCTGATTTAAATAATTTCACAGACATCAATAAAATTTACGGAAGTTATTTTAAAGAAAATTATCCTGCTCGTGAAATGGTTGAAGTAAAAAAATTACCTATAAATGCAAATGTTGAAATTTCTGCTATTGCGGTAAAAAGTTAAAATCCTTTTAATATAAATTAAATCATTAAAAACAGATGAAACGAATTTATTTTCTAATTGTAGCTTTTATTCTAAGCATTCAAATAAGTGTTAAGGCTGATGAGGGTATGTGGATACCTTTACTACTTGAACAATTAAATTATTCAGAAATGCAAACACTGGGTTTAAAACTAACTGCTGATGAAATATACAGCATAAACCAATCATGTATAAAAGATGCAATAGTTTTGTTTGGTGGAGGATGCACAGCAGAAATCATTTCTAATGAAGGTTTAATATTAACAAATCATCATTGTGGCTACAGTAGAATTCAATCTCATAGTTCACTCGAATTCGATTATCTGACTAATGGTTTTTGGGCAAGAAAAAAATCAGAAGAATTAAAAAACCCGGGATTGAAAGCAACTATTCTTATAAGAATGGAAGATGTAACCGCAAAAGTCCTTGAAGGAGTAAACAATAAAATGACTGAAGCTGAAAGAAAAAAAATTATTTCAGCAAATATCTCAAAAATTAAAAAAGATGCAATTAAAGACACTCATTATAAATCACAAATAAAAGCATTTGATTATGGAAATGAATATTATATGTTCATCTCAGAGGTCTTTACTGACATAAGATTGGTTGGAGCTCCTCCATCAAATATTGGCAAATTCGGAGGTGATACTGACAATTGGATGTGGCCACGACATACAGGTGATTTTTCAATTTTCAGAATTTATGCTAATAAAGATAATAAGCCCGCCGATTATTCGTCTGAAAATGTTCCTTACAAGCCAAAATACCATCTTCCAATTTCTTTGAAAGGATACGACAAAAATGATTTTACTTTTGTTTTTGGATATCCGGGAAGAACACAACAATATCTAACTTCTTATGCTGTTAAAATGATTACACAGCTTGAGAATCCTGCAAAAATAAAAATACGCGAGAAAAAATTAGAGATAATTCATGGCTATATGAACCAAAGCGATAAAGTCAGAATTCAATACTCTGCCAAAGCTGCCGGAACTGCAAATTACTGGAAAAAAATGATTGGTGAAAATAGAGGAATTAAAAAATTAGATGCAATAAATAAGAAGGAAACATTTGAAAAAGAATTTTACAAATGGACTAATAAAGACAAAAAACTTCAGCATCATTATGGTAATTTATTGGATGAATTTAACAAAACTTATGAAACCCTATCACCATTAAATCTTTCTTTTGATTATTTTTATGAAGCCGGCTATGGTTTAGATATTGTCAGATATGCTAACAAATTCCGAAAATTGATAGAAGTAAGCCAAAATAAAACAACAACAGAAAGCAAATTAAATGAACTTATAGAAAATTATAAAAAAGGAGCTAAAGGCTATTTTAAAAACTATTATCAACCTCTTGATAAAAAAGTTTTTTCAGCACTCCTCCAAATATATTATAATGACCTTGGCAAAGATAAACATCCTGATATTTTTAAATTCGTTGAGAAAAAATTTGATGGAGATTTTTCAAAATATGCCGATTATGTTTACAAAAAATCTGTTTTTAGTTCCGAAGAAAAAATGTTAAATTTCTTGAATAATTACAATGCTAAAAAATATAAAAATATATTAAAAGACCCGGCATATAAATTAGCTTCAAGTTTAATTAAAAATTACGTAAATAATATATTACCTGAAATTTCATTATTGAAAAGCAAACTTGACAGCCTACAAAGAGTTTATGTTAAAGCAATAAAAGAAATGTCTCCCGAAAAAAGATATTATTATGATGCAAATTCAACCTTAAGAATTGCTTATGGAAAAGTCGATGATTATAAACCAAAAGATGGTGTTCAATATGAATACTTCACAACTTTAGAAGGCATTATTGAAAAAGAAAATCCACAAATCTATGACTATGTGGTTGAAAAAAAATTAAAAGAATTATACACTACAAAAAATTATGGCAAATATGCTGACAAGGACGGTCAAATGCATGTTTGTTTTATTGCATCAAACCATACTACCGGTGGAAATTCAGGAAGCCCAGTTTTGAATTCAGAAGGACAATTGATTGGCATTAACTTCGATAGAAACTGGGAAGGAACTATGAGCGATATTATGTATGACCCCGACCAATGTCGAAATATTTCTCTTGATATTCGTTATTGTTTATTTATCATTGATAAATTTGCCGGAGCATCAAACCTAATTGAAGAATTAACAATTATTGAATAAAAATATAAACATATGAAATCAATTCTACAAATTGCTATAAACGAATTAGGAACAAAAGAAATAGTAGGTTCTCAAGGACATAATCCAAGGATTATTGAATATGCAAACGAAGCAGGTTTTACTTCTGTCGGTGATGATGAAACTGCTTGGTGTAGCATTTTTATGAACTGGGTCGCCATGAAAGCAAATTTTGAAAGAACAAAAAAAATGAATGCTCGTTCGTGGTTGAATATTGGTTTGACAGTTACAAATCCCGAGCCCGGAAATATGGTTATTTTCTGGAGAGGAAGTAAACATTCGTGGCAAGGACACGTGGCAATATTTATAGGTTTTTCAAAAGATGGAAACAGAATATTTTGTTTAGGAGGAAATCAGGGAAATCAGGTATCAATTACTGCTTATTCCAAAGACAGATTATTAGGTTTTAGAAAACTGCAAAATATTGGCAAACTTGAGTTGCCGGATTGTATTTTGAAAAAAGAAGACACCGGGCAAAATGTTGTAACACTACAAGAAGCTTTGAAACTTGCAGGATTCGATTGTGGAACTTCCGATGGAGTTTTTGGTGATAAAACCGAAGAAGCATTAAAGGATTTGCAAAGCTCTTGCGATAAACTTGAAATTGACGGAGTTTATGGACGAAAAACTAAAGAATTTTTGGAAACACTTTTGAGTTAATAAATTTCTTATTAAAATATATTTCATTTATAAAATAAATTATCTTATATTTGCAAAATAATATATCCTATTTTGTAAAAATAAAATATTAGCTAATGTTATTAAAAGAGACAATACATACAGTTGCAAAAAAACAATTTAATTTAATAAATGAAAAAGAAACAG
>CAYLPA010000308.1:0-3520 GCA_964385385.1 uncultured Saprospiraceae bacterium
TTCAATTAACTAAAATACTAAAACTTTAAACTAAATTTCCGAACAATTTTTTCTATTTTTGTGAAAAATACAAATGTTAACTTTTCTTTTATTCAAGCTTGTTTAAAAATTTTCTTAATGCAAAAAAATATTTCTATTTTATTTTTATCAGTTTTAGTTATTTTTTTGCATTCCAACATTTATTCTCAATGTGAAATTAAGGCTCATGCAGCTTCAACAACAATTTGTGCTGGTGATACAATTCCGATTTATGCAGTTGGTACATGCGGATTACAATTAAGCAATAATTTCAATAACGGCACAATTGGCTCTAATTTAACAACTTCATCAGCACCCATGTTTAATAATCCCTGCGGTGCATCAATTGACAGCACTACTTATTTATGGATGGGCTCAAATTCTAATGCACCAAGAAGTGTAACAACTTCTTCATTAAGCATAACCGGAAACAGTTGTCAAATTTGCTTTGATATGAAATATGGGGTAAACGGTCAAACATCACCGTGCGAGGGACCCGATGCTGCAAATGAAGGTGTTCATCTGCAATATTCAAAAAATGGAGGAGTAAGCTGGACAGACATTCAATACTGGAATCCTAATGGTGGCAACGATACAAATCTTACCAAATGGAAAAATTACTGTGCTATGATTCCCGGTGCTGCTTATTCGTCAAACACTAAATTCAGATGGGCTCAAACATCAAGCAACCCTGCCAACACAGAACACTGGGGATTAGATAATATAAAAATATTTTGCAGTGTTTATACAAATGTATCTTGGGCTCATGGACCTACAGGATTCTTTCCACCTGATGTTTTTCCTAACAATACAACAACTTACACAGTTACTATAACTGATATTTTTAGTGGTTTATTTGCTACTGATTCTATAGAAATAAATGTTAAACCAAGACCCAACGCCTATTTCTCTGCTGTTTCACCTGTTTGCAAAGGAGATAATTCAACTTTAACATACACTGGAAGTGGTATTCCTTCTGCAACTTACAATTGGGATTTTGCCGGAGGAAATGCAGCATCCGGAACAGGACAAGGTCCATATCAAGTTAACTGGGCAAATACAGGAAATTATAATGTTAACTTATCAGTAACACAAGACGGCTGTACTTCAAACACTGAATTTGTTGAAATATTAGTTGCTCCGCTAATAAGTTTTTTTATTGATACAACAAGTGGCTGCGAACCTGTTTCAATTAATATTATTGACAACACAACTCCAATTGGGCAAATATATCTTTGGGATTTCGGCGATGGAAATACTTCTACTCTTCAAAATCCTTCACATACTTACACATCTGCCGGAACATATGGAATTAACTTAACTGTAACAACTTCTGCCGGATGCACCGACTCCTATTTCATACCTAATTTAATTACTGTTTTTTCAAACTCAACTGCCGACTTCGAGCCTATTCCATCTATTGCTCCTTTATCAAACTCAAAAATTACTTTCAAAAACAAATCAAAATTATCTACACAATGGATTTGGGATTTCGGTGATGGAACAACTTCTTTTCTTCAATCTCCTTCTCACACCTACATTAATGATGGAACATATATTGTCTCACTTATTGTTACAAGTGTTAATAGTTGCTCTGATTCAATTTCAAAAGAAATTAGAATTATTGACGACCACTTAACAATCCCAAATGTTTTTACACCAAACGGTGACGGCATTAATGATTTTTATGTCATTGGCAATATTGAAAGTTTAATTAAATGCGAATTGTATGTTTATAATCGCTGGGGAAATTTAGTATTTGAATCTAAAAATTATGATAATAAATGGGAAGCTAAAAATCTTAGCGAGGAAGTGTATTTTTTTATTTTAAAATATGAAAGCTATTTTGATGAAAAACAAGTTCACGGAACAATAACAATTTTGAGATAAAAAAACTCATATTTAACATCTTTTATACCCCATTCATAATCAGCCAACTATTTATAATACATATTAATAATAAATTTATTCTAATAAATATATGAAAAAAATATCCATATCAATTAAACCTTTTATGTTTTTATTAGTCTTAGTTGTAATTTTTTTTTATTATATTATTATTTTTTATTGTATAATTGCAAATATTTTTGATTAACCCTAAATTTAATTAGTATGAAAAACCATCAAATTATCAAAAAAAGTATTCAATCATTTATTTTGATTTTTTTAGCTTTTGCTTTTCTTAATGTTCACAGCCAAGACAATAGCAATAATAAGAAACAATTAACATCAAAAGATTGGAAACTCTATAAAAATTTTAACGGAGTACAAATTTATTTTAAGTCCAGTGAATGTAATGATGAAAAAAACGGACTTTATCAAGAGTTAGTTTTATTAAAATTCATCAATACTACTAAAGAAAATTTAACAATCGAATGGGATAATGAACTTTGGTATGATGGAAAATGTTGGACTTGTGATAATGAGAGCAAAGAAGAAAATCATTTTACTCTTAAACTTAAAGCTGGCGAAAGCATTGAAGGAGAATGTGGCTTGGATAAATCAAGGATTTTGCAAATCTTTCAAAGATATACCAATCATGACGACGTACCGGTTTTATCGAATTTCGAACTAAAAAACTTATCTGTCAATCCTTATTAAGAAATCGTTTACTAATTTAATATAATTTTTATCGTGAAAAAAATTAAAAACATAATACAAGCATTAATAATAGTTAGCATAGCTATTATTTTTTTAGAAGGAACAAAAACTTATTCTCAGTGTCAAATTCAGGCAACTGCATTTCCAAATGTAATTTGTGCCGGTGATGCCGTTTCGCTTTCATCAGTTGGTGGTTGCGGATATTTAATGAAAAATGATTTTAATCTTGGTACAATTGGAATCGGCTGGAGTTCAACAGCTGCAAATCCTGTTTTTACAAATCCTTGTGGAGCCGGTCCTCTTGGCTTACACTGCTGGGTAGGAACTACATCTTCGCAAACAAGAACTCTTGTAACAGTAAACTATAATGTTTCTGTTGGGAATTGTACTATTGAATGGGATATGAGATATGGTAGAGTTCAAGGAAGTGGTAATTGTGAAGACCCTGATGCTCCAGCAGAAGGGGTTCATCTTCAATATTCATTAAATGGTTTTTCATGGTCAGATTTTCCCGGACCTAACGTACTTCCTATTGGAACTAATTCAACAACAGGTCCATTTATTACTACTACTCCCGGCTCAGGCGGATATTGGACACCAGTTCAAGGAGCAAGTGGTCAATCAAATCATCCTTTATACTTTTGGCATAGATACTCATGCATGGTACCTCCTGTTGCTTCAATTGCTAATGCAAAGTTTCGTTGGGCTCAATTAGCAACTTCAAATCAAGGATGGGATGCATGGGGTATTGATGAAGTTGAAATTGTTTGTCCTACAGGAGCAGTAAATATTCTTTGGACACCAGTAGGTGCTCCTAACGATACTCTTGATACAGTTTATAATCCAGGTGCAATTTATCCTCCTCAACATCCTAATAATATTCCTTACGATACTTGCTTTG
>CAYLPA010000309.1:0-3515 GCA_964385385.1 uncultured Saprospiraceae bacterium
AATTAGATTCAGATGGTATTGCATTAGAAAAAACTAAGAAATTATATCCTAAATGTAAAGTAATACCAGTTAATTCAAATGAAATCGCAAATGATGGTGGCGTTTTGAACTGCATAACATGGAATATCAAAAAATAATAAGCATTAATTAAAACATGAATAACGCAAATAATATAAAGAAACTCAATAATATATCGTCCCTAACGGGACTTAAACTCAACTTCTTTGTATTTTCTATAAATATAATGTCCCTAAAGGGACAAAGAGAAAACAAGAATTAGTTAATTCATTATTAAAAAATAATCCCGTCAGGGATGAGATATTTGTAGAAATTAAAAGTATAAACAACAAAGTCCCGTAGGGACGAAATATTAAATTTATAAAAAGAAAATAGAAAATAGAGAATAGAAAATAGAGAAACAAGTAAATCAATCTCTTGTTTTTGATATTATAAAGCTTAGATTTTATAGGTCGTTGAGCGGAGTAGAAACGACACTTCGACTCCGCTCAATGTCCGGCAATCCTACGGACGAAGCAAGCTTCGCGAGTGATGAGTAACGAGTAACGAGCAACAAGCAACGAGCAACGAGTAACGAGTAACGAGAAAAAAATGGAAACAACCGAGCTAATAAAAAAAGTCAGAAAGATTGAAATAAAAACACGTGGACTGTCAAGCCAAGTATTTTCCGGGCATTACCACAGTGCTTTTAAAGGGATGGGTATGGCTTTTAGCGAAGTTCGGGAATATCAATACGGTGATGATATTCGGTCAATTGACTGGAATGTAACAGCACGTTTTAACCATCCATATATTAAAATTTTTGAAGAAGAACGCGAATTAACTGTGATGCTCCTCCTTGATGTTAGCGGTTCAAATGAATTTGGAACTCATAAACAACTCAAAGAAGAATTGATGACAGAAATTTCGGCTGTACTTGCTTTCTCTGCGATAAATAATAACGATAAAGTGGGTGTAATTTTCTTTAGTGATAAAATCGAAAAATTTATTCCACCGAAAAAAGGCAGAAGTCATATTCTAAGAATTATTCGTGAACTGATTGATTTCAGAACTGAGAGTCAAAAAACAAATATAGCTGAGCCTTTGCGCTATCTTACAAATGTTATCAAGAAAAGATGTACCACATTTTTGATTTCCGATTTTATTGATAAAAATTTTGATGATGCACTGAAAATTGCTAACAAAAAGCATGATATTGTTTCGGTTAGGATTTTTGATAAAAGAGAAACTGAAATACCAAATATTGGCTTGGCACGTTTTAGAAATGCTGAAACAAAAAAAGAAATATGGCTTGACTCTTCCGATGCTTTAGTCCGAAAAAATTATAAAAAGTGGTGGTATGAGCATGAAGAATATTTGAAAAAATTATTCTTGAAGTGCGGTGTTGACGTTGTGAATATTGCTACTGACGATGATTATGTTAAACCATTGATGAATTTATTTATGAAAAGAAAAGCTAGATACTAATTATAGTCTGTCGAGAAAATCCGCCGACTGCGTAACGCTTGTATAATAATTCAGTAATCCGTACGGACTCCTGAATTCCTATACTTCGCAAGCCTTGTCAGCGAACTTTCTATCCCAGACTCAGTTTGTAAGGACAAACACTATAAGAATTTAAGAAGAGAAAAATGAGATTTAAAAATTATATATTATTTGTTTTTTTGATTTTTGCTGCTGTGCAAAACTATGCACAAGTAAATGCTGTTGCAAAACTTGATTCAAATATAATTTTAATCGGAGACCAAATTAATTTACATTTTGAATTTTCTTGTCCAAAAAATACTAACGTAAGATTTCCATTGATAAATGATACCATAATTAAAGAGATTGAAGTATTAAAAAGAACTGAAATTGATACTTTAGAAGAAGGCGATTTAATAACACTTAGTCAGTCGCTTACAATTACAAGTTTTGATTCGGGCTATTATGTTGTTCCTCCTTATGATTTCTATTATCACAAAGAAAACGACACCAACATATTTTCAGCTCAAACCAGCCCAATATTACTAACAGTTAACACAATTCCTGTTGACACAACAAAAGCTATCAAACCGATAAAAGGCCCAATAAATGCTCCCGTAACTTTTAAAGAAGTTGTAAAATATATCTTAATAGGAATTGCTGTAATCCTACTAATTTTAGGAATTATTTATTATCTCAAAAAACGAAAAAAATCTGAGCCATTAATAAAACTACCTAAAAAGCCTAAAATTCCCGCTCATGTTGTTGCTCTCAAAGAATTGGAAAAACTCAGAATTAAAAAACTTTGGCAAAGTGGAAAAATCAAAGAATATCATTCAAGATTAACAGATATTATTAGAACGTATATTGAAGGACGCTTTCAAATCCCTGCTTTGGAGATGACAAGCTCTGAAATTTTACCGGCTTTTGATATGCTTGAAAAAAATCAGGATGTAAAAAATAAACTTAGCCAAATACTTCTTCAGGCAGACCTTGTGAAGTTTGCAAAAGCCCAACCTTTGCCTGATGAAAATGATATTTCTTATAAAAATGCTTTGGATTTTGTTCAGGAAACAACTCCAACAGAAAAAGCAGAAATTAATGAACCAAAAATAGAACAGTGATGTTTTCAGAAATAAGTTTTGCAAATCCGAATATATTTTTTTTACTCTTGGTAATTCCACCGATTATTGTTTGGTATTTGTTCAAACGCAATAAAAGTATTGCTGATATTCAGGTTCCGACAACTGAAGCAATTGAAAACACACGAAAAAGTTTTAAGCAACTCATGATTCCTTCTTTGTTTGTTTTACGAATGTTAGCAATTGTTTTGCTTATTGTTGCTTTAGCCCGTCCACAATCAAGCACAAGCAGTCAGGATATTTCAATTGAAGGAATTGATATTGTGATGACAATGGATGTTTCAACAAGTATGCTTGCTCAGGATTTTAGACCTAACAGAATTGAATCATCAAAAAAAGTTGCAGTAGATTTTATAAAAGACAGACCTAATGACAGGATTGGACTGGTGATTTTTAGCGGCGAAACTTTTACACAATGCCCACTAACCAAAGACCATGATATCTTAATAAACCTTTTTGAAGCTATCAAAGCCGGAATGATTGAAGATGGAACTGCAATTGGTGATGGTCTTGCTACTTCGGTGAATCGTCTTAAAGACAGCAAAGCAATCAGTAAAGTAATTATTTTGCTAACTGATGGTGTCAACAATAGAGGCTCAATTGACCCCGTTACGGCTGCCGAAATAGCTAAAATTTTTGGAATCAGAGTTTACACAATTGGCGTTGGAACTAAAGGAGAAGCTAAAATGCCTGTTGTAATGTATCCCAACGGAAAATATGCTTACGATTATGTTAAAGTAGATATTGATGAAGATATTCTTAAGGAAATTGCCAAAACAACTAACGGTAAATATTTCAGGGCTACAAATAAGAAAAAATTAGAAAATATTTATGCCGAAATTGACCAGCTTGAAAAATCTAAAATTGATGTAACTGAGTTTAGTAGAAAAA
>CAYLPA010000310.1:0-3489 GCA_964385385.1 uncultured Saprospiraceae bacterium
TAAGGTATAATGTATCAGATTGCACGACAGTAGCTGTATCACATCGCATTCCACTAACTGATAGTTGAGTTGAGATACCCCATGATGTAGTACCTGAGGAACTCGATGTTACATGGCTACCATAAGGAATTGTGTCAAAATTTTCCCAAAAAACCGGATTTTGACTAAAAACATTAAATGCTATTAAAAATGCAGCGACTAATAATATACTTTTTTTCATTTTGTTTTGTTTGTTAGAAAATAATAATTGTTTGCTGCAAAATTAATATTTTTTTTTTAAAAAATAAACTATTTCAAAAAATATGCTTAAAATTCAACAAATATTTATAGTTTTGAAAATTGTTTTTAGTGCTTGTAAGAAACCATAGTTATATAAAATTAGCATTTCTTTAAAACAAAAGTGTGTGCTGGTTTTTAGAAATTTATCTCAATTTTGCCTGAAAGTTAATAATATGTAATTAATTAAGGCAGGTTCAAAATTGTAACTGTATTTTGCAGGTATTATATTTTAGGTAAAAATTTTTATAAGAAAATTAATGGAGAATTTTGTTGTTTCAGCCAGAAAATATCGACCAAATACTTTTAATACAGTAGTTGGTCAAGATTCGATAATAACAACTCTAAAAAATGCAATAAAAAATGACCATCTTGCCCAGTCATTTTTGTTTTGTGGACCGAGAGGTGTTGGTAAAACAACTTGTGCAAGAATATTGGCTAAAACAATAAATTGCGAAAATCTTACAGACGATATTGAGGCATGTGATGAATGCGAATCGTGTATTTCTTATAAAGAGTCTTCTTTATTTAATATTTTTGAACTTGATGCAGCATCAAATAATTCGGTTGATGATATCAGAACATTAGTTGATCAGGTTAGAATTCCACCTCAGATTGGAAAATACAAAGTATATATTATTGATGAGGTTCACATGCTTTCTACTCAGGCATTCAATGCTTTCTTAAAAACTCTTGAAGAACCTCCTGCTTATGTAAAATTTATTCTTGCAACAACCGAAAGACATAAGATTATTCCTACAATTCTATCCCGTTGCCAGATTTATAATTTTCGTAGTATTAGTGTTGATGATATTGCAAATCATCTTGCTTTTGTTGCGAAAAGCGAAAACATAAAAGCTGACTCCGATGCTCTTCATATTATAGCTCAAAAATCTGATGGCGCTCTTAGAGATGCTCTTTCAATTTTTGACCAGATTGTAAATTTTACAGGAAATGAAGTTACTTATGATGCAGTTATTAAAAACTTGAATGTTCTTGATTATGATTATTATTTCAAGTTAACTGATAATATTCTAAAAGCTGATATTTCTTCATCACTTTTGCTTGTAAATGAAATTTTAGAAATGGGATTCGATGGTCATCATTTCTTAATAGGATTTGGAGAACACTTGAGAAACTTGTTGATTTGTAAAGATTCTGCAACAATAAAATTGCTTGAAGTTGGAGAAAATATTAAAAAAAGATATTTTGAGCAGTCAAAAATTTTCACTATCAATCTCTTATTGAAAATTCTTGAGATAAATAATAAAAACGATGTTTTATATAAATCAAGCAGCAATAAACGTTTGCAATTAGAAATTGCTCTGATGCAGATGTGCTCACTAAATTTAATTGACATAGAACAAAAAACTCAACCAACAAAAACTATAGAAAAACCAGCAATTCAAATTAAAAAAACACCTGTTCCTCAGAAAAAAATTGAAGAACCTGAGCAAAAATATGAACCTAAGAAAGAAATTATAGAAAATGAATCAAAATCTATTTTTTCGGTTAAAGATAAATTGGTTTCAGTTTCTGAAGATGAAACAAAAGAAAATGTACAAGAAATAGAAGAAACTTACGAAATTGCAGAAAAACAAATTAATAAAGAAGAGCTAATCAAAGCAATAAAAAAATATGCTTGTGATATAGAAGTTGATAATCCTGCTATTTCAAAAACATTAATAAACTATGAACCTGAATTGAAAGAAAACAATGTTGTTGTAATTACTTTAGATAATAAAGTGCAGGATGATAGACAACAATTACATAAATTGCTCGGATTTTTAAAGAATGAAATAAATAATACTCAAATTCGTTTAGAAACAAAAATTACAGAAAAAACAAAAATTTCTAAAGCATACACTCCAAAAGAAAAGTTTAGTAAAATGGCACAAAAGAATCCTGCTCTCAATGAATTAAAAAAACAACTAGACCTAGAAATTGAATTTTAATATTAATCAACAATATATTTTATTATGAAACACAAAAACAAATTATTATTATTTGCTTTTTTAAGCATTATGTTCTTAGGAACATTATCAACTTCTGTTAATGCACAGGATGTATTAGTAGCAACGAGTACAGAATCAAAATCTGTTGAATCAGATAATCTTTACAATTACAAAACTTATCCTAACGACCCTTTAAAAGCGAGAATCTATACACTTGAAAATGGTTTGACAGTTTATATGACTGTTTATAAAGAAAAGCCAAGAATTCAAACTTACATTGCTGTTAGAGCCGGAAGTAAAAATGACCCACATGAAACAACAGGTCTTGCTCATTATTTTGAACACATGATGTTCAAAGGAACTCAGCATTTTGGAACTATGGATTTTTCAAAAGAAGGTCCCTTAATTGCACAAATTGAAGATCTTTTTGAACAGTACAGAAAAATACCACTGGATAATAATGATGAAAGAAAAGCATTATACCATATTATTGACAGTGTTTCCTTTGAAGCTTCAAAATATGCTATTCCAAACGAATATGACAAATTGATGTCTGCAATAGGAGCTAAAGGAACAAATGCTTTTACTTCGCTTGAACAAACTGTTTTTGTTGATAATATTCCTTCAAATCAAATTGAAAATTGGGCAACAATACAAGCTGACAGATTCAGCACACCTGTTTTGCGACTTTTTCATACTGAATTAGAAACTATTTATGAAGAAAAGAATATGACAATGACAAGCGACAGCCGTAAATCTTATCAGGCTTTGCTTGAAGGTCTTTTTCAAAAACATACTTATGGAACTCAATCAACAATCGGAACTCAGGAACACATAAAAAATCCTTCAATGAAAAATATTCGATGGTTTTTTGACAGCTATTACGTTCCTAATAATATCGCTATTTGTATTTCCGGAGATTTTGACCCTGACCAAATGATTAAAGTTATTAATGATAAATTCGGAAAAATAAAATCTAAAGAAATTCCACGATTTTCTTATGAAAAAGAAACTCCAATCACCGAACCTTTAGTTAAAGAAGTTGTTGGTCCTGACGCTGAGAAAATAAGCCTTGCTTTCAGATTTGGCGGTGCAAATTCTGAAGATATTTATAAGCTCGTTATTACAGATATGATTTTGTCGAACAGTGCTGCCGGCTTAATTGACCTTAATCTTAATCAAAAGCAAAAAGTTCTTAGTGGAGGCTCTTTCCCTATGATTCTTGCAGATTATTCTGCTTTGGTTCTTAACGGAAAAC
>CAYLPA010000311.1:0-3487 GCA_964385385.1 uncultured Saprospiraceae bacterium
CATCTTTAATATGCTGATAATTCTCAATAATTCCATTATGAATAATTGTTAACTTTTGTGATTGAGAAAAATGGGGATGAGCATTAACATCATTTGGTTCGCCATGTGTTGCCCACCTTGTATGTCCTATTCCTATAGTTCCGCTAATATTTTTGTCTTTTACAAAATTTTCTAAATCAGCAACTTTTCCCTTGCATTTGTAAAGATTAATATTGCCATTCACTAAAGCAATTCCTGCACTGTCATAACCTCTGTATTCTAATCTGCGAAGCCCATTGATAAGTATTGGATAGGCTTGTTTTGGTCCTATATATGCAACAATTCCACACATAATTTCATTAATATAATTTTGTATAAATTATCTCTAATCGAAGTTTCCCATTTAAACCATTTGGTCCGTTTAATATTACTCTATTAGCTGTTGTTTGCCTTTCATTTGCAAGCAATATTAAACCATAATCAATAATATTGTCTTCAAGCATTTCCTGAATATGAGATGAAATTCTGAATCGATATTCTTTTTTTGTTTCATTATAATATCCGCCAAAATGTGTATCACCTTCATTATAATCGCTTACGAAATATAACTCTCCTTCTTTATCTAATTTTACAAGTCCCAATCTTTCGGGAGGAGAGTAATCATTAATAGTAACATCTGATTCATCAATATCAAAAACTAATTCGGCACTATTTATTGCAATTTTTCCTGAGTCTAACCAATTTTTTAAATAAGGAAATTTTATTTTTGTCCTTATTCCAGCCATAGACTGAATGTAAACTCTTTTACCCCCTAAAGAAGTGTCATTTCTAATGGTTTGATTTTTTAAATCAACATTTGCATCTGAATAATTATTATGTTCAAAAGTGTTAACTCTCGCACAATTCTCGTTAATAATAAAATTAAAATGTGATGTATCAGTATTATTATGATAATACAAAGTTAATTTAGATAATGAAGATAATAAATCAAAATATAAAATTGCTCCTTTATTGTTCTGGGATTCCATTGTTATATACAAGCCTTTAAAAAAATTAATAAAATTTTCGCTGCTTGCAAAATCTGATGTTCTAGAATAATATAAAAATTTATCTCCTAATATTTTATCAAGTTTAATTTGCAGATGAGGTGCATATTTTTCGTTATCAAAATCAACACTGTCATTCGGTTTAGGTATAAAAATAGAATCTGCCAGATCATAATTATTATAAGTAAAATCTTGGTTAGAGTAATATGTGCTGTCTTTGTACATGTTTTCAGTAATTTCATAAACCTTAACTTCCATGGGGACAGTTGTGTCTCCATAACTACCCGAATAAGCAAAAGATAAAATCAGAGAATCAAAGATTGGAGATATTCCAAAAGTTACATTGCTGCTTGATAGCCTTAATTGAGTGTAGAGACTTGCTGAAGTAGTCCCAAAAACAGGGTCAAAATAACTACCTAACAAATTTGAAGTTAATTCATCAGAACGAACTTTATCTTCAATTTGCGAAAATGCTATAATTGACGTTGTGTCAGAAAAGCTTATATTTAATTTATCGTTTTTTATTTGAGTTTGCAAACCAACAACGTCAGGTTCTTCACACGAAAAGAAAAAAATTACAACTGATATTAAAGCGATTGTAAATAATGATAAATTGAAATTATTTTTTTGTATTTCCAATATAAATAAGATTTAATTTTATTAAGAAGTAACAGTTTATGTTGCTAAAATTTTATTGTAGAAATCAGAAATTTTTTCAATATAATTATCATCTGATTGATATTCTAACATTGATTTATTTAATTTTTTTGTGTATTTTTCAACGTCAGGATTAATCTTTTCGCTGCCAAAAATAATTGCATCAGAAAAATCTATTGCCGATTTCATCAGGTTAACGAAATTAGGTTCTTTATAGTGTGCAACATCTTTATTTGTTATTCCTTCAAGCTTAATTTTATTTATGAAATCTTTGTTTAAAGTTTCTTTAAACTCATTATCATAAATAGAATAGATAATTTTTGCATCGGTAAAAATTGGATTATCTTTAAAGGCTTTTTTGATATAAAGTGGTACTAAACTTGAAATCCATCCATGGCAATGAACAATATCTGGAGCCCATCCTAATTTTTTTACTGTTTCCAACACTCCTCTTGAGTAGAATATTATTCTTTCATCATTATCATCAAAAAATTTATCGTTTTTATCATGAAAAATAAATTTTCTTTGAAAATAATCCTCATTATCTATAAAATAAATCTGCATTCTGGCAGATTGAATGGATGCAACTTTAATAATTAATGGATGGTCAGCGTCATTGATTATTAAATTCATTCCTGATAGTCGTATTACTTCATGAAGTTGATTCCGTCTTTCATTAATACAACCAAAACGAGGCATAAAAGTTCTAATTTCTTTTTTTCTTTCTTGAATTCCTTGTGGAAGGTGTCGTCCAACTAATCCCATTTGGGTTTCCGGCAAATAAGGTGTTATTTCTTGTGTTATAAATAAAATTTTAGGTTTTTCCATAGTTTAACGGTTTTTTTCTAATGATTGCAAAATTACAATTTTTTTTTAATATATTCAATTTTTTAATAATAGCTTTGCCAAATTTTTTAAATGCAACTTTGCTAATTACAAATAATCTATGAAAATTCTTAACAAAATAAAAATAATTGAAGATATTCTCTCAGAAGAAAATAAACGAAAAAAAACTATAGGTTTTGTGCCAACTATGGGTGCTTTGCACGAGGGACATATTTCTTTAATAAAAAGAGCAAAAAAAGAAAATGATATTGTCGTATGCAGTATTTTCGTAAATCCTATACAATTTAATAACAAAGAAGATTTTAATAAATATCCTCAGAAAATTGATGAAGATATTATTAAACTTGGAAACATTGAATGTGACTATTTATTTATCCCAAGCGTAGATGAAATGTATCCCGAAAATGATAATACTGTTTTTGATTTTGGGTATCTTGACAAAATTATGGAGGGTAAATACAGGCCGGGACACTTTAATGGAGTTGCTGTTGTAGTGAAAAAATTATTTGAAATCGTTGAACCAAATAAAGCATATTTTGGAGAAAAGGATTATCAACAATTAATTATAATAAAAAAACTTGTTGAACAAAATAATTTTGACATTGATATAATTCCATGCCCAACTTTAAGAGAAAAAGATGGTTTGGCAATGAGCTCAAGAAATCTAAGATTATTGCCCGATGAACGAAAAATTGCTCCCAATATTTATAAAATATTAAAAGAAGCTAAAGAAAAATCAGGAAAAGTTTCTATTTCTGAATTAATTAATTGGGTAAAGAATGAAATAATTTTATTTAAGAAAATAGAATTAGAATATTTTGAAATTGTTGACACACAAACACTTTTGCCTGTTTCAGAATGGAAAGATGCCGAAAATTGCATTGCTTGTATTGTTGTTTATGTTGGAAAAATTCGTTTGATAGATAATATCTATTTTTTTTAGTAATTTTGCAGTCCAA
>CAYLPA010000312.1:0-3485 GCA_964385385.1 uncultured Saprospiraceae bacterium
TTTTCTTCCTTTTGTTGTAATCAAATTTTCATTTTTAAATTCAGTTAACAAACGAATAACAGTTTCTGTAGCAGTACCAACAATATTAGCTAAATCTTCCCGTGATAGTGAAAAAGAATTATTTACATCTATTTTATCATGAAAAAATACTTTATTAAGAATAATAAGTGTTTCTGCTAATCTTTCTCTAACAGGTTTTTGGGCTAAGGAAGTAATTTTATCTTCAGCTTCCATTAATAACTGGCTGAGGTTAACCATTAGTTGTTTTGATAGTCGAGGATATTTTTTTAACAAATGAAAAAATACTTGTTTGTTAATAAAACAAATAAAAGAATCTTCAAGTGTAGTTGCTGATGCTGAATAGTTTTGATTTCCAAGTAAAGAACGTATTCCAATAAAATTTCCGGGAGTTACTATTCTTACAATTTGTTCTTTGCCATCAATACCGCTTTTAAAAATTTTTACTTTACCACTGTTTAAACAATATATTCCTGTAGGAGTTTTCCCCTCAAAAAAAACTGTTTGACCTTTTGAATATAGTGAAGCTGTTTTAGCTATACTTAAATCAATAAGGTCAGGTTTATCAAGAATATTAAAATACGATTCTGACAACACTTTACAATTTGTACAAATTGGTAATTCTATCATTTCATTAGAAAATTTCAATGTATTGATACTTAATACTATAAATCTAAGAACTTATTAAATCGGTATTTCTGTAACATTTAGCTAATTTTCAAAAATAGATAAACTTTTTGGATATTTTTATATTATTTTATTTTTTTCAATCTTTTATAAATTAAATATCATTAATAACTATGCTGTTTGCAACATAAATTTATGTAAATTAATTTTATAATATTTGATTATAATCATAAATTAAATTAAACATTATTTTTATTTTAATCATAAAATTAGGCTAATCAAATTTTATGGTATTTGTGATTTATATTCAATTTAATTTACTTTTGCTTTAAAATAAACTTGAATGATAAATAAAAGTAAAACACAAAACATTAATAATGAATGCAAAGTTATTCAAGTTGAAGGCTTAGTTCAGGGTGTTGGATTTCGTCCTTTTATTTATCGTCTTGCAAAACAATATCAATTAAAAGGTTTTGTTGAAAACCGCAGCAATTGTGTTTTTATAAAAATACAGGGCAATCCGAAAAACATCGAGCAATTTATTTCATCCATAAAAAGCAAGGCACCTGTTGTTTCTAAAATTAAATCGGTAGTTTCAAGAATTTCTGAAAAAGAAAATTTTAAAGATTTTACTATTGTAAAAAGCAAAGATTTTACTGATAAAGTCAGTGAAATAAGCCCCGATATTGCAGTTTGCAAAGAATGCCTTCAAGACATGAAAGTGCAAAAAAACAGAATTAATTATCCTTTTATAAATTGCACAAATTGTGGTCCCCGTTTTTCAATAATAAATGATTTCCCCTACGATAGAGAAAAAACTACAATGAAAAATTTTTCAATGTGTGAAAAATGCCAAAAAGAATATGATGATGTTTCTGACCGCCGATTTCATGCACAGCCCGTAGCTTGTTCTGTATGTGGTCCACACTATGAGCTTGTTTTAAAAAACGAAAGTTTCAAAGAAATAAATTTGATAACAGATAAAGTTGCTGAATTTATCACTGCAGGAAAAATTGTTGCAATTAAAGGAATAGGTGGATTTTTTATTGCATGCGATGCTTTTAACGAACAAACTGTCAAACACCTGAGAAAACTTAAAAACAGAGAAAGTAAGCCATTTGCTGTCATGTTTTCCAGTTTAGAAAAATTGAAAATATATGCAGAAGTAAATAATTTACAAGAAGAAGTTTTACAATCATGGCAACGCCCAATTTTGCTTATCGAACAAAAGAAAAATTATTTTTCCAGTGTCAATGCAGGATTAAAAACTATAGGTGCAATGCTGCCATATATGCCTTTTCATCACTTGCTTTTTGAAAAGCTTAAGACAGATGCAATTGTGCTAACAAGTGGAAATTTTTCTGATGAACCAATAATTATTGACAACAAAAAAGCAATAGAAAAACTTTCTAAAATATCTGATGCTGTTTTGATTTATAATCGTGATATTTATAACAGAAGCGATGATTCTGTTGTTATGATTGCAAACGACAAAATTCGTATTTCAAGGCGTTCCAGAGGATATGCTCCTTCACCAATTCATCTTAACTTTTCTGCTGAAGGAATTTTAGCTACAGGAGCTGAAATGAAAAATTGTTTTTGTATAGGAAAAGGAAAACAGGCTATAATGAGTCAGCATATTGGAGAATTGACAAATTTTGAAAATTATGAATTTTATTGCGAAACAATTGAACGCTTTAAACAATTATTCCGTATTTCTCCTTCACTGATTGTTTGTGATATGCACCCTGATTATCTTTCAACAAAATATGCTGATAACTCCGGTTTAGAAAAAATAAGCATTCAACATCATCATGCGCATATTGCTTCCTGCATGGCTGAAAACATTCTTGACGAAAAAATTATTGGCGTTAGTTTTGACGGAACAGGATTTGGTACAGATGGAAATATTTGGGGAGGAGAATTTTTTATTTGCGATTTAGTGGACTTTGAACGGTACGCTCATTTTGATTATATTCCTTTGCCCGGAGGTGATAAAGCAACTAAAGAACCATGGAGAACAGGAGTCTCATATCTATATAAAATTTTTGGAGCAGATTTTTTAAAATTAGACTTTCCTTTTATAGATTTTATTAAGGAAAAAAATGTTGAACTAATCATCAAAGCAATTGACAAAAAAATAAATTGTCCTTTAACTTCAAGTGCAGGCAGGTTATTTGATACAGTGGCAGCGATTATTAATTTCTGTACAATTTCAACTTTTGAAGCAGAAGCACCTATCAGACTTGAATCAATTTTAGATGAAAGTTGTAAAGAAAAGTATAGTTTCACAAAAGGAAAAACAATTTCATTTGACCTAACAATAAAGGAAATTATTAAAGATATAAAATCAGGTGTTTCAAATCCTGTTATTTCATCAAAATTTCATAACACAATAATTTTTGTAATTTTAGAAGTATCAAATGAAATCAGAAAAAAATATAATTTGAATAAAATCGTTCTTTCAGGAGGAACTTTTCAAAATAAATACATTTTGGAAAACGTTGAAAAATTATTAATAAAAAACAAATATCAGGTTTTTACTCATAGCAAAATACCAACAAATGATGGTGGGATTGCATTAGGACAACTTGCTATTGCAGCTAAAAGGAGAAAATTAAAATGTGTTTAAGCATACCAGCAAAAATAATATCAATTGACGGAAACATGGCAAAAGTATCCATTGGCGGAGCAATTTACAACGCAGGACTACAGCTTTTGGAAGATGCAAAAGTTGACGACTATGTTTTATTGCATTCGGGCTATGCAATTCAAAAACTCAGTCTGGAAGAAGTTGAAGAAACGAAAAAGTTGCTGCAGGAATTGATAGATGCGAGTGA
>CAYLPA010000313.1:0-3462 GCA_964385385.1 uncultured Saprospiraceae bacterium
TGCCTTGGTCGCCGACTATCCAGCCTTTTAATGAATTAATAAAGAAAACACCATAAAGTGAACTTGAAGTTCCGGAAGTTTGTTCTGTCCACGTATCTCCGCCATTTGTTGTGTGCAAAATTTTTCCTCCCCAAGCGGAAATCCATCCATTGTTTTTGTCGAGAAAATGTACACCTGACAACCACTCAACTGTTCCTGAAGTTTGCTTTTCCCATGTTCTGCCTGCGTCAGTTGTATGCAAGATTGTTCCGTCTTGCCCGACAGCCCATCCGTTTTTAGAGTCAATAAAATCAACTCCCAAAAGTAATTTGTCAATCCCTGAATCCATACTACTCCAGCCAAGAGGAAATTCAAAATTATCATTGTCATCGTTTTCATCTTTGTTACAACTGCTGATAGAAAAAAGAATAGCAATCATAACAAGGAAAAGTGTTTTAATTTTTGTTTTCATCATTCTAAATTTTAATTTTTTAATAATCGTTTTTTTGTTTAATTTAATTCGTATTTATTTGTATCAAACTTGTTTTTTTTTAAAATTATCAGGTTAATTAAATTCAATTAATTTGTCAACAATATTATCAAGGAGTTTTTTGTTATCTTCGATATATTTCAATCCGGCATTTTTAAGAGCATCTAAATTTTCTTTTGAAGCATCGTCCATATCGGAATTTGCATTATAAAGGTCAGGTTGAATGCGAATATAATTATTGGGGGAATCTGTTGTTTCAAAGATTTGCTTCAGTTGGTAGTCAACAGTTTCGGAATTTCCCGACATCATAATGTCAATGATAGGTTTTATCCATTGCACTGCTCCCCAATCTTTTGCTTTATCGTAGAAATATGGAGTTTTAACAGTTCCCGTACCCATTGAAAGAATAAGCATATCTTTAGCAAAGGGCAAAATTGGTTTCTGGGGATTTTCCGTAATTTTTGCAAAATCGATAGTTCTGGCTTCGGAATAAGCACACATAGCAGGATTATTAGCAAAAACACCGCCGTCAATTAAGGCGTAAGGAGTGTTGAAAATTGATTTTATCCGAGCAGTTTCAAAATATGTTGGAGCTGCTGAAGTTGCTCTTGCCATATCTTTAACATAAAAGTTTCTGATTTCGCTGGTGGTGTCGGTTTTATTAAAAAAATGTGCTTTACGATTACGGATATCATAGGCAGTTATTAGACACGGTTTTAGAAGCTCACTTAATTTAGTGTTACCAAAATAATCATCGAGAGCATTTTCAAGTTCTTTAGCAGAATATTTTTCATCTGTTAATCCTCCCCAGCTTTTAAATTTTTGAGTTAATGAAATGTCAAAAATTTTTGCACCTCTTTTAAGGTAAATTTCTACAGCTTCATCAGCCGAATATTTTGGTTTATTATTCTCGTCAGGAATAAGATAGCAACAAGCAAGAATACCGCCTGTACTTGTTCCTGAAATTAAATCAAAATAGTCAGATAATTTTATTGAACTGTTGTGTGTCTGTAATTTTTTTTCGATATAGCTTAAAATTACACCGGGAATAATTCCACGGATTCCACCACCATCTATTGATAAAATACAAACTTTTTTTTTCATCTGTATAGTTTTATGTAAAAGAATTAATCGACTAATGTAGTAAAAATTTGAATAATAAACATCGAAAAATTATTCAGCAATTTTTTCCCAGCCTATTTTAGTCATGTTTCTATAAATTAAAAAACCTGCGATTAAACCAATTACCAAATAAATTGCTCCTGTTAGAAATTCGCCGAAAATTATTTTTCCTATTCCAAAAAGAAAAAACATAACCATTACACATCCGGCAATCCAGTTAAATAATAATCTTCCATATCCTGTGTCACCTTTTACATCGGGTAGCTTAGAAGATATTTTTTTCCAGCCGATTCCACCCGGGTGAACTTTTTTGTAGAAGGAGATAAGTTTTTCCTGTTTGGTAGGTCTGGTAAGAAAAGTTACAATAAACCAAACAAAAGTTGACCAGAAAACAATAATTATCAAACTTTCTTCAAATCCCAAATTATATTTGAATTTCAATATTGGATAAACAACATAAGGAGCTAGCATAGCTGCAATTTCGGACCAAGCATTTATTCGCCACCAAAACCATCGTAAAATCAAAACCAAACCTATTCCGCCGCTGCAAATAAGAATAAATTTCCATGCATCGCTGATGCGGGTAAATTGCGTTGTAACAATTAAAGATAAGAATAATAGAATAAAAGTTGTTATTCGTGAAACTTTGACGTAATATTTTTCGTCGGCATTTGGTTTAATAAAAGGTCTGTAAAGGTCATTGATAATATATGATGTTCCCCAAACTGTTTGTGATGCAATTGTTGACATATAGGCAGCAAGAAAGGCAGCCAATAAAAACCCCAGAAGCCCGGCAGGCATCAAATCTCTTATAACCATTACATAACTGGCTCCTTTATCCTGAACATCAGGGTAGAAAATTAGGGTTGTTAAGGCGACAATAATCCAGGGCCAGGGTCGTAAAGCAAAATGAGCAATTTGAA
Source organism: uncultured Saprospiraceae bacterium (assembly GCA_964385385.1). Classification (GTDB taxonomy): domain Bacteria; phylum Bacteroidota; class Bacteroidia; order Bacteroidales; family CAYLPA01; genus CAYLPA01. The sequence continues at coordinate 2,515 of CAYLPA010000313.1, forward strand.
ACCATAAGGTGGCTAAAAGAGAATGTTTTTCGTTTTTTGCCGACATCATCCTTTGAGCAATATAACCACCTCCGCCAGGTTCAGCTCCAGGATACCAGCTTGCCCACCATTGAACGCCAATGTACGCAACAAAAGCAGTTATAGTCATTTTTAATAATCCACTTCCCGAACCTGTTTCAGATGCTTTGTTTCCAATTTCCGGAGTGTATCTGAAAACCCAATCGGGCAACTTTTCTTTTAATCCTTCAATTCCTCCAATGTCTGCGTGTTTAACAGCAAAAACAGCAAGAATAATACAGCCTGTCATTGCAATAATAAATTGAAAAGAGTCGGTAATTGAAATTCCCCACATACCCGATAATGATGAATAAATTGCAACAAAAAACATTATGCAGCCTACAACTAAAAGATGAGAACTAAATGATAAACCTAAAATTGAAATTTCGTTAATTCCGAAAAAAGTAAGAGTAGGAAACATCACTTGCAGGATTTTTACCATTGCAAGATTTACCCATGCGATAACGATAACATTCATAAAGATGCCAATATAAACCGCTCGGAATGCTCGAAGAAAATTTGCAGGTTTCCCGGAATATCTTATGCTGACAAATTCACAATCTGTTAAAATTCCTGCACGTCTCCACAAACGTGCAAAAAAGAAAACTGTTAACATTCCTCCGAAAAGCATATTCCACCAAAGCCAGTTTCCTGCAATTCCGTTGTCTGCTACAAGTTCAGTAACTGCCAAAGGAGTGTCGGCTGCAAAAGTTGTGGCAACCATGCTGGTTCCTGCAATGTACCATGGCAATTTTCTTCCGCTTAAAAAGAAATCTTTGGTACTTTTTCCGGCTCTTTTAGTCATGTAAATCCCGATGGAAATACTTATTAGGAAATATATGCCAATTATTATCCAATCGAGGTTTGTTAGTATCATTGCTTTTTTTATTT
>CAYLPA010000314.1:0-2012 GCA_964385385.1 uncultured Saprospiraceae bacterium
ACATTTTTTTCTGTTAATGTTTCTTCAACCGTATCCATCGAAAGCTCCGACAATTGAATTGTAAATTTATCACCGATATATCCCCACAATGCTTGGGATATTTCTTCAAAAAATTCATTTCTTTTATTTTGTTTCAAAAAGTTGTTTGCAGCTTTAAGTCGTTTTTTTGCTACTCTCGTAGCTTTTTTATTTTTCATCAAAGCTATGTTACTTCTGCGTTGTAGTTGTTTTCGCCAAATTATAATAAATAGAATAAACAATATTGCAGGGCTTATCAAAAGAATAAAAAACAAAATTGAGCCGAAGAAAAATGTTCCCTTAAGTTTTAGCTTAAAAGCTTGATTTTTGATAAATCTTATGTCGCTTCCGATGTATTTAATATCTTCCTGATTTATGCTTGTTGAAACAACATTTGAAGCACTTCCGTCTCCTTTTCCTACTTTGATAATATATTCGGGTGTTGAAAGTGTTTTGTATTTTTTTTGTTTTACGTCAAAATAGCTGAATGACGCTGCTTTGATTTTATATGTTCCGGCATTTCGTGGAATAATAATATAATCAAAAGTCTTGCTGCCTGACACTCCTGAAGCATTTACTGAAACTTTATTTGAAATTTTGGGGTCATAAACTTCAAGGTCGGGAGGAAAATTAAAATCCAGCTCTTCAATTAATTTAATATTGCCACTCCCTGAGATTGTGATTTTTAGATTTGTAGCATCATTGATTTCCAGCTCCGACTTTGTTAGCTCAGCTTTTAACTTAAAACTTCCTATCATATTGCTGAAATTAGCAGGCTTTCCTTTTGAAGGAAGATGAAGAACATTTATTACTACAGGAGCCGATTTTGCATGTTGTACCGAGTTTACATAATAACGGATAGGGTTTCCATACATCATTTGTTCATAATAATTTCGTGGTTTTCTTGTTTTAACAGTTTGCACAACACATTCCACACTCATAGGGTCAATTTTTATTTTGCCGCTTTTTTGAGGAAAAAGTATAGATTTCTTAAACTCGATAACATTATACCTGACATTATTTATCATCTCCTGTTTTATCTTCAGTTGACCAATATCAATTTCTTCGGACCAAAAACCTGAATAAGATGGAAGTTTGTAATTTTTTATGGCAATGTTTAGTTTGCAATAAACTATTTGAGAAACAGTTATTGGTTCCCCTTTATAAACTTTTGTTTTGCTAACTATGGTTTTTCCAAACAAATCTCCTTTTGAAATTCCCTGCGACTGTGTGGATTTATTTGTTGAAACCCCGCCAGTTGACTTGTTTATCGTAAGTGTTACTTTAGGTGATTTATAAACATGTTTATTCCAATGAAATTCAACAGCTGCTATGGTGAAAGTACCAACTTTTTTAGGTTGCAAGATTAGTTTGTATTGGTAAATCTCCATGCCTCCACTTGTGCCAAAACCAAAACTCATATTCATGTTCATTCCGCCACTTTCGTCAACAACATCGAAAGCCGGCATTTGCGGTTTCCTGATTTGTATTCCCGAAAGGTTGAAAGAACCGCTATTTCCCTTATATTTTAATTTGTATAAAAGCTGAACCTGTTCATCAATAGAAGGGTTAGAACTGCTAATTTCAACATCAACAAAATAGTCTTTCTGACTGAAAACCAGCGATGATAATAAGATGAATAATATGGTTAATATCTTTTTCATTTAAGGATGTAAAATTACCAATCTTTGTCAATTTTAATATTACTTACTTTAACTTTCTTCTTTTGAAGCTTATCCAAAGTGTTTTGTTCGTCATTTTTCAATGCTTCAAGCATTCGTTCAGCATCTTCTTTTGATATTTCTTTTTCTTGTTGCTGCTGCTGTTTTTCTTCCTGTTTTTGCTCTTTTTCCTGCTGTTCTTTTTTATCTTGATCTTTCTTGTCTTGTTCCTTTTTATCCTGATCTTGTTTGTCCTTGTCTTTATTATCTTTATTATTTTTATTTTGTTCTTGCTGTTGTTGTTGGAGTTCTACAAGTTTTTTCTTAGCATAT
>CAYLPA010000314.1:2112-3449 GCA_964385385.1 uncultured Saprospiraceae bacterium
GCAAAAGGCTATAAAGTATTGAAAGCGGTCTTCATAGTCAGTAAAAATTTTACTGTCGAATTCAACTTTTTCCATTTTATTAATTTCTTTAAAAATCTTATTCAAGCCTGCTTTAGTGTTGTTAGCTCTAACATAAGTGCCTTTGCCGGCAGCAGCAATTTGTTGCAGCATTGTTTCGTTCAAGCGTGTTATAATCGTATTTTCGGAATTATCTTTTTTATAGTCTTTGCTATATTGATTTTTATAAACGGGTATTGGTGCACCTTTAGGCAAGCCCATTCCTATTGTGTGAACAATGATTCCTTTGTCGGCAACAATTTTCGCTTGCTCAATAGCATCATCTTCGTGATTTTCTCCATCGGTGATAATTATGATGGCTTTATTGTTCTTTTCGCCTTTACTGAAAGATTTTTCTGCAAGTTCTATTGCCGAGCCTATTGCTGTTCCCTGAGTGCTGACAACATTCGTATTTACTGTTGATAGAAACATTTTTGCTGCTGAATAATCACTTGTAATAGGAAGTTGAGTGTATGCTTTTCCGGCAAAAACAATGATGCCAATTCTGTCGTTTTGCAGTCTGTCAACCAGTTTCGAAATAGCTTGTTTAGCTCTGATAAGACGGTTAGGTTTAATGTCTTCGGCAAGCATGCTGTTAGATACATCAAGAGCAACAATTAAATCAACTCCCTTGCGTTGCACTTTTTCCAATTTAGAACCGATTTGCGGATTTGCCAATCCAATCATCAATGAAGCGAAAGCAAACATAAGAACAACAAATTTAAAAACAGCTCTGCTTTTCGACACATTGGGAAGCAATCGGCTGATAACTGAGCTTTCGCCAAATTTATTAAGAGCTCTTTTTTTCCATCTGAGCATAAAAAAGAAAACTATCACAAATACCGGTATCAGCGATAATCCGTAAAGAAAATATGTGTTTTCAAATCTGAACATTTTTTATTTATTTATATCTTTTAATTAGCATTTGTCAATAAAGTCAAACAAATTTTGAATTATAACATCAAATAACAGAAATCAAAAAACAGGTAAATTCCAAATATCAATGATAAAATGTTTTAGGTCGTTTTGAACATTGATTTTTTTGTCATTGAGATTTATTTGTTCCCGATAATTATCGGGATTGGTGCTTGTCATTTGTTATTTTTTTTATTTTAGATTAATTAATTTTAATATTACGGTATTGTTTTAAAAACAGTATATCTAAGCAAAATTTCAATCAAAAGTAATACGGCTGCAATCAAAGCAAAAAGCAGGAATTCTTCATTTTTTCTACTAAACTCAGTTACATCAATTTTAGATTTTTCAAGCTGGTCAATTTC
>CAYLPA010000315.1:0-3415 GCA_964385385.1 uncultured Saprospiraceae bacterium
TTGAATATACTGAAGAAAAACCTGAAGGAGCCATTTCATTTATGGTAAAATCAACGGAGTTTTATATCCCGCTAACAGAATCTGTTGACATTGAAACCGAAATTGAAAAACTTGAAAGTGAGCTCAAATATGCAAAAGGTTTTCTTAATGCAGTTATGAAAAAATTATCTAACAAAAGATTTGTTGATAATGCCCCCGAAAAAGTTGTTGAGATTGAAAACAAGAAAAAAGCAGACGCTGAAGGAAAAATTAAAGTTATTGAAGAACAACTTAAAAACTTAAAAAAATAAACTTCTAACAAAATTGAATTACTTTTAATTTTTGTTTATTTTTGTTTAAGAAAAAAACAGCGTAAATAAATACTTTTTTATTGCTGTTAATTAAAATAAAATATTTTTCATTAAAACTAAAAAACCTAAACCTATGTTTAAATTCAAGATTATTTTAACAGCTTTATTGTTTTTACAAACAATAGTCTTTTCACAAAAACTATCTAAAGACTTTACAGTTTCAACTGCAACCCCCTATCAAGTAATTGATGCAGGAAGCAAAGAGTATATTTCTCTTGATAATGGATTTGCTATAATGGCAAAAATGGGAAGAGGATTAGTTCATATTCAAAAATTCGATGTAAGCAATATGAAAGAAGTAGCTCGTAATACTTATAAAGACCTTCCTCCAAAAGCTTTTTTCCAAGATATTATTAAACTACAAGACCGCGTATATTATATTTTTGAAGCTTATGACAAAGCTGCAAAGAATTTTAAAGTTTATTGTAGAGAAATTGATACTGATGATGCATCATTTAAAAAACAAGTTGTTCTTTTTAATTCAAGCAGAAAAGTTGTCAACTCCCCAAATACTGAAGGATTAACCAGACTTAATGGTGGATTTTCAGCATTTAAAATGGGTGGAAATAAATTTTTAGTCTATAAATCTTTTGATGAATCAAAAGTTATGATAAGCTATAGATGTTATCCCTTATCTAAAAATGATGCACAAAATTATGATGAAATTGGATTCTTCGTTTTCGATAATAAGATGCAAAAAATATGGGGAGAAGAAGTTAAAATGCCATATACTGAAGCACAAATAAACAATGTTGCTTATTCGGTTAGTAGTACAGGCGAAGCAATTATGCTTGCTGCAAATAGAAATAAAAAAATATATGAAGTCTTCATAGTAAATACTTCAGGTGAATTAACTGCCAAAGAACTTGAATTATCAACAGATATGTTGGTTAAAAAATTGGATATCAAAGAAAATAACAAAGGGGATTATGTATGTACCGGTTTTTATGCAAATGGCATCGAATTCACATACAATCCATTCACTGGTGGAGGTTTTATTTTTAATGCAAATGGGCTTATGTATTTTGTAATGGACAAGGATGGAAACTTATTAACTAACAAAACCTTTGAATTTAGTGAAAAGTTTATCAAACAAAACCTTAGTGAACGTCAAAAAAAGGCTGTTGCAGCAAGAGAGAAAAAAGGTAAAGCTGGAATACTTGATTTATTCCTTACTAATTTTGTTATAAAAGATGATGGAAGTGTTTTTGTTATTGGAGAAAGACAATATTATAGGAATGAATATTATGGTCCTCAGAAAAAAGACGTTTACCATTTTTCTAATGCTATTGCTATTAAAATTACCCCAAACGGAGAACTTGCATGGATGAAAAAACTTCCAAAAAATCAGGCTGGATTAGCTGGCTGTGGACAAATGAGTATTGCATACATGCAGGGAAAAACTGCCGATTATGTTGCTTATATTGATAACCCAAAAAACATCAGTCTTAGTCCTACAGCAGGAGTTCCTGTTGCTCACAAAGATGGTGCCGGTGGATTCTTAACTACTTATAAAATTAACCATGAAACTGGCGAATTAGAAAAACATACAATTTGTGATATGAATAAAATAGGCAAATACAGAGCTTATCAATTCAAAACATGGAGAATATTCAGAGTCAGTGAAGGAGTTTTCCTTATGGAAATTTATATCAAAGGAAAAAAAGATACTATGGTTAAATTTGAATTGAACTAAAGAAAAATTACATCTTATGAAAAACCTGTTCAATTTGAGCAGGTTTTTTTTTGATTAAAAATTTATTATTTTAGTGATTAATAAGTATTTTTGTTTTTATAAACTATCCTAAAATTTTTATTTAGATTTATTCAATAAACTAAAACCTTTTTATCATGAAAAAATGTATGTCTATTGTTTTTGTTTTATTCATGTTGTTGTCAGCAAATTCAGCTTTTGCAACAATATATTATGTAAATGATCTAACAGGTAATAATACCTATAACGGATTATTTCCAACTCATACCACAGGTCTGAACGGACCTTTGAATACAATTATGGCAGCAGTAAATATTATCAGTGCAGGCGATACAATTATGATTTCGCCCGGATTATATTACGAAAATGTTATTGTCGATTCACAGCTTGTTATTATTGGTGCCGGTTCAGGTATGGATACAACGGCAAATACAGTAATTCAAAGTTCGGTTTCAAGCACAGGCACAGGGATAACGCTAAATACTGGTGGAATATCATCAGCAATAAGAACTATTATTAAGGATTTACGCGTACAGAATTTTCAATTTGGAATTACATTCGCATCTTATACTACCTATTATAATGTAACTTCAAATTTAAGTTCCAGCTATGGATTTTATTTAAATTCAGGTAGCATAACAGATATTGAACAAATCAAATGTAATGCAACAAATAATATTCAGGGAGGGATTTATATCGGACATTCCGCAGGTGTTGATGGTTGGTTACTTGACAGTTGTTCTCTAACGGGAAATAATTTTTCAGGATTATATATATTTTGTAATAATCCCAGTACTGCAACAGTAAGTAATTTTGTATTTAAAAATTCAGAAATTATAAAAAACTTCCAGAAAGGCATGTATATTGAAAAGCTGGAAAATGCTTTATTCGAAAATCTTATTGTTGACAGTTGTGGATACAATCCATCATATAACTACAACGCAGGAATTGATATCAACCTAAAATATAATGATTATAAAAACATTACTTTCAAATTTTGTGATATTACAAATTGCGGATTGGGTGGAAGCAATGCTTTCGGCTGCGGATTAATTGTGAAAGGACGTGATGACGGCTCAACTTATGGTGCCAATCCCGCCACCTTAGACAGTGTTTTGATTGAAGGATTAAAAATTAAGAATTGTCTGAAAGGCTTAATTGTAGGAGAACCAAATGCTTCAAATTTAACTCCGACTAATCTGGATATTCGATTGAGTTATCTAGCGAATAACAATTTATATGATGTCGTGAGTGAAATTCAAGCTAATGTTACCGCACATAATAACTGGTGGGGAAGTTTAAACGGTCCTGATACCGGAAACATTTTTTTAAATTCAACAGGCTTGGTTAA
>CAYLPA010000316.1:0-1892 GCA_964385385.1 uncultured Saprospiraceae bacterium
GATGAATCAAAAATTATTTGCTCTGCTTCATACTGATTAACTAAATCGTTTATATCAACATCTACATTTTGAGATATAATAATGTAATCAACTTTGATTTTTTCGCTGCTGTAATAATTGAAATTCATCTCATTTACAATAACTAAACGTTTACCATAGAACTGAAGAAAATTATTTCTGAAATAAATTACAGGACTTTGAAATGTAAATTTTTCCGAACTCAAATTAATTCTGACATTTTCCTTTAAGCCCGAATTACACCAATTATTTTGAATATTAAATGAGTGTTTTTTCTTGTCGTTCATCATAAGAGAGTCAGCAAAAAAGTAATCTGTTTTACCATCAATAAAATCATAAGCGGAATTTTTGTTCACATTGTAAACAATAAATTGTCTTTGGTTTAGCCGGTTATGATTTTTATAAGCAAAAGAAACGCACAACAAAATACTTGATATTATTGCAAAACGCATAAAGCGTACTTTCTCTTTAATAAAAAACATTATAATAAATCCTATTATTATAAAAAACAAAATCATTTCATAATTTGTTGAAGAAATCCCTCTCCATGTTGAGCCCGGTAATCCTTCAATCAGCTTCACAGAAAAATTCAAAAACCAAACTAATCCATACAAAATTTTGGCTACTACCCACGAAAGCCATCCCAAAGGAGAAGTTGCTATTACGGCAATTCCAACATAAATAATAGCGCCTACCAAAGGAATAACAATCAGATTTGTCAGCATAAAGTAATTGGGGAATTGATGAAAATAAAACATAGCAAGCGGAAAAGTTCCTATTTGTGCAGCAATTGAAACAGTGATTATCTGCCATGCTTTATTAAGAATCCAAATTTTTGTTACCCACAGTTTATATAAAGGAGGTTGAAGAGCAACAATTGAAATCACTGCGATATAAGATAATTGAAAGCCAACTTCGGTAATTATATATGGATTTATTAATAATAGCAAAAATGCTGAAGCTGCCAGAGAATTATAAATATTCGTATATCTTTTCAGTGCTTGTCCAATTATCACAAAACTAAACATTGTTGTTGCCCTGAGAACAGATGGAGCCATTCCGGTTATTGCGGCATAAGCCCAAATTAGTGATATCAATAATATTGCTTTAAATATTTTTCCGATTTTTTTCTTGTCGAGAAAGCCAAAAATCCAATTCAGAATAACAAAAATAATTCCGACATGCAATCCCGAAACACATAAAATATGCATTGCTCCGGCACCCGAAAATTCTTTTATCAAATCGGCATCGAGTTTTTCTCTGTATCCAAGCAACAAAGCAGAAGTAACAGCATATTCTTTTCCGCTTATTTCGTTTTCCTGTAAAATATCCAGAAACTTTTTTCTTAGTTTAATTGATAGGAACTTTATGATAAAGCCATTGTTTTTGCTTAAAACTTCCCAATTCTCAGATTTCAAATATGCCTGATAGAAAATTTGCTTGTTTGAGAGATAGCGTTTATAATTGAATTCCGATGGATTTCGGGGCGATTTCACTTCATTGAAATTCACATTAATAAGCAAACAATCACCATAATCTAATTGTGAAGAAATGCTGTCTTTTTCGAAATATATTATTGCTTTTCTGTCAACTGTGCTCCAAACATTTTCCTTTTTTACCGATTTAATTCTTACAATAGTTTTGTTTGAATTTTCTTTCTGTTCTAAGGGTTCAATTATATTAGCAATAAAAAAACTTTTCTCTTCTTTGCAATCATTAAAATGTGAAGGATTATTGTTTTTATTGTTCTCACTAGTTATTTCATATCCAAAAAACAAAAGAGACAAATAAACAAAAAGCCCTCCCAACCATCGAAACCTGTATGAAATTAGATGTTTATAGAAAAAGGTAATAATCGCTGAAATAAATATTAA
>CAYLPA010000316.1:1992-3415 GCA_964385385.1 uncultured Saprospiraceae bacterium
AAATCAAACCGGCACTAAAAGTATCCCCCGCCCCTACTGTGCTTTCAGGAATTATCTTTGGAACTTCATAATCTGAGTTTATGTTTGATGTTCTGACAGAAACATTATTTTCTCCTGATGTATAAATTAAGTTTTCGCAACTTAAATTATTAATAATTTTAAAAGAATCATCAGGATTGTGAACATTGAAAATATTTTTAAAATCTTCGTCAGATGCTTTAACAATATCAGCAAGTTTGATATTTTCAATTATAAAATCTTTAACATCATCAAGCATGTCAAGATGAGAACTTCTGAAATTAGGGTCATAAATAATTATTGCTTCCTTTGATTTTGCATACTTGATAAAAGGAATTAATTGCTCTCTAATAATTTTATTAATTGAGAAAAATGAACCGAACAAAATTATATCGTTCTTTTTTACTTCAGGAAATTTATATTTTATCTTGTTTTTGAATTCAGATTTATAAAACAAATAATCTGCATTTTTATCAACATCAAGAAATGCAAGAGCCAATTTTGAGTTAGCTTCGGAATGATATTTAATATAATCAACCGACACATTATTTTTTTTCAAAAATTCTGTTATTAAATCTCCCACAGAATCTTTTGAACAATCTCCAACCATAAACACTCTCATATCTATACTTCCCAACGAAACGGCAGTATTCAACATTGAACCTCCCGGCTTAGCTTCCACAGTTTTTTTGTTCTTAAAAATAATATCTAAAAGAATTTCTCCTATTGTAAAAATTTCTCTCATTCGCTAAATAATTGGGGCATAAAAATTGTTGAAAAAAAATAATATTTAAAGATATACAAATTAATTTTATTTATGTTACTTTGATTTTTTAATAATTCCAAAAACTTAAAACAAATTGAAAACTTACGAAGATTTTGAACTCGCTTTTATCAAAAAATATAGGAGCGACGATTTCAAGGATGACACAATTGAAAAAATTGACATCGAAATTAAAAATCGGGAATTAACTCAATATGATATTAATGATTTAATTATAAAAAAATTATTCGAAAATGTTGATGCTAATGAAACAAAAATCAGGTGTCCAATATGTAAATCTTTGAAAGTTTCTCGTCAGGAAAAAGGAGTTAAAAGCGTTCATCACCGTGAATTGTTAACGTCACATTATTTCAAAGGAAAATCTTTAGACTATATTTTTTATAAATGCAACGTTTGCGGACAGGATATAAATGTAAGTGAAGAAAATTCTAAGGTAGTTACAAAAACAAATATAACAACTTCTAATCAACAATAATTCATGAATGCCAGGATAAATAAAATCGCACGTTTATCTCTCGGGTTTGTTTTAATCTATTTCGGCTTAAACAAATTTTTTAATTTCCTTGATATATATTTCATAAATCAAAGAACTCAGGAGCTAATTTCTACTTTGGCAAATAC
>CAYLPA010000317.1:0-3414 GCA_964385385.1 uncultured Saprospiraceae bacterium
TTTGTTCCAACATTTGCTCCATTAACTTTCCAGGTATAAGTAGGTGTAGTTCCACCATTTGTTGGTGTGGCTGTGAAGATTACTGTTGAGCCGGAGCAAATTGTAGTGTTATTTGCAATAACATTTACCAAAGGTATTAAGCTTGGTATAACATAAACATTCTTAATAATTGTATCGCCACTACCATCAGGTTGGTAAGCGATAAGTTTTACTACATGATTTCCTGAAGTAGAGAATGTAAAAGAAAAACCTGTCGAAGAAACAGCATCTATGGTTCCATCATTTTCTAAATCCCATTTATATGCAGTATTTACATCACTATCTGTTGTAAGATTAGTGAATGTAGTAGCAGATCCTAAGCAAACTGAATCAGCAGAAAAATCAGCTTTTGCAGTTATTGCAATTGAATCACTATATACTAAACTCCATTCACCATCACCAGTTTTCACCCTGGCATAAACATAATTTTTCCCAAGTGTTAATGAGTTAATATTAGCTTGAAAATTTAAATTAACAACTTTTCCTGAATTTACGATGAGTGATGAAGCATTTCCAAAACCGGGATCTGTATTGAAAAAATATTCTGCAGCTACAATATTCTGATTTTCCAAAACATAGAACTCCCTTGAGACAGTCTGACTCCAGTTTCCTGATTTTGTTCTGATACCGATAATATGTAAACCCTTTGGTAAAGAAGTTAATATTGCATTAAAATTGAAAACCACTTGCGAGGCTGTAGGCGAAAAGCTTATAGGTGTTGCCAAACCATAGCCAGGATCATTGTCAATAAAATATTCAATATCGCTAATTCCCATATCTTCAAAAACAAAAACATCTTTGGTATAAGTCTGACTCCATTCACCTTGATTTACCCTTAAGGATATTGAATGAATACCGTAGCTTAGTAAAGATAAATCAATACTAAAACTCAAACTACCATTAACCGTAGAATCCATGACGGCAGTAGCATTTCCAAATCCGGGGTCATTATCAAAGAAGTATTCAGCAGTGAAATTAGATGAAATTGCATTATCAAAAACACCAATTGCTTTAGAATAAATGTGGCTATATTGTCCGTTATATGCCCTGATATTTAATATATGAACTCCATTAGAAAGACTACTCAAAGACAAATTTGAATTTACTATGTAAACTCCGCTAGAAGTATTTGTTGCCGACAAAGTAGTGGCATTTCCAAAACCAGGATCATTATCAAAGAAATACTCAAATCCAAGTGGATTATTAACATCATCAGTGATAATAATTTGTTTGTTTAAAGTCTGACTATAAATTCCCCCTGCAAGTCGCATATAAATCATATGCAAACCGGGGCTTAATCCAGAAATATCAGGTGAAAAACTTATTGTTGAAGAAGAAGTAAGACCTGCTATATTGATACCATTACCATAACCAGGGTCATTGTCGAAAAAATACTCAGCAGTATATTGGGCATTGTTATTAGATGTGAAAACACCTATTAACTTAGTGAAAGTTTGACTCCATGAGCCATCAAAAACCCTGATATTTAGGCTGTGAATTTCATTTGTAAGACCTGAAATATCTGGGCTAAAAGTAATATTGGTTAAATTGCCTGAACTAATGCTTATTGGTATTCCGTTTCCAAAACCCGGATCATTGTCGAAAAAATACTCTCCTGCACTAATTTGCCCAGCACCTGAAACACCAACAAGTCGGCTATGGGTTTGACTCCACCTGCCTGATTCCTTTGCCCTGAAATAAAGGACATGAATGCCATATGATAGATTTGCCAAGCTAAGGTTAGTATTTGTAGTTACAACTTCATTAGGAGTAACATTTATCGACTGACCATTCCCAAACCCGGGGTCATTGTCGAAAAAATATTCAAAACTTGATATGTTTTGCGAAAATGCCCCTTGCCAATGAAAAACCAATATCATGCTGAAAACCAGCAAGCGATATAATTTATAATTTTTCATATTTATTACTATTGGTTCTGAACTTTTGCTTTGATTATCACATTAAGTCCGTCTGTCTTATTCGCTGAACCGGGTATTATTGCATCAAAAATATGAGGTATCATATATGGCAGACCTGAAATAATATATGCATAAGTGCCTCCAAAAGCTCCGCAATCATTATTATTAAAACCATAAGCAATAGCAGGAGAACCTACTTTTAATTGGTATTGGGAATCAGCAGAACCAGTATAATCTACAACATTAGTGTCAACTGCAGAAAAATAATTATTTGGTGCTGTTGCTATAGTTGTATTATCAATCACATTGTGAGAAATTGTGTTATTTCCAGAAGGAATGAAAGTGCCAGACGAGACCCCTTGTTGTGATTGATTTGTACTACTGTAATTATTTATTATTATATTATTGAAAATAGTTGTGTTATCGGCGTCAAAAGCAGAACTACTGTAACTTGTAATTAATGTGTTGTTAGAAAACTCACCGGTAACAGGTGTCATGCTGACATAACCAACAATAATATTGTTCTGAATATATACTGATTGAATCTTTGAATCTAAATATATATAGTTAGTAATATAACATTGCCTTATAACAATATTTTCAGAGGTTGAGTAATTGCTAGTATTACTATAAATATTATTTATATGATTTCTGACAAGTGAAATATTTGTTAAAGTATCATATTGGACTTTACCAAATTTGCATTGTCCAATTATTTTCATGCCTGTAACTAAGGTGTTGTCACTACCATCAGCAAAGGTGAGGTTATTAATAATTGAAGGACTTGGGTAAGCTTGAGTAGAATCGTTCTGGGCCAGGAAATAGCCTGGACCAATAATTACAAGTCTTTTATTCAAGACAACATTACCAAAATATGAACCATTCTCACAATAAAGGGTGTCGCCCGCTACCACACTGCTACTATTATTCGCAGCCTGAAGACTAGTGAAATTTGCATTAATTGAAGGATTACTGTTTACACGCCATTTTGTGGCATAGCTTTGATTTGTTAATAACAAAATCATCGACAACAGAACTAATTTAGTAGTTTTTTTCATTTTGAGTAGGATTTAAATATGTGATTTATTTTTAATTAACTATATTATATTTTGAACAAAGTAATTTTTTTTTTAAATATTGCATTACTTTATTATTTCAACAAAAATATCTCATAAAAACGAAGTTTACAATCTAATATTGTGTCGATTTATAAATAAATACAAATTAATTAATGCCTATCCGAAAACTTAAATTATGTAATTGAAATTGTGATCATTAATCAAGTTTTTACTTGATTGTTTGTATTTCTTTCTCAAGTTTTGCATATCACTCTTTACTATATTTTACAATTAGGGGTTCTTTTAGAAATTTAAATTTATTACAAGGGAAAAAAAAGAACTCTCACAATGTGAGAGCTCTTCGTGGGCCCACCTGGACTCGAACCAGGGACCAATTG
>CAYLPA010000318.1:0-3412 GCA_964385385.1 uncultured Saprospiraceae bacterium
AGTTTTCATTATAATTTTTTCTCATTTCTCCACGAGATTTATCGATGTTATTAATCAGTTCAAATTCTCTATATTTGTTCAAAATATTTTTTTCAATATCAAGACCAATTAGAATTTTAACTTCTTTATCTTTTATTTCTTCATAGATTTCATTAAAACCTGAAAAATAGAAATAACCTACCAGCATATAAAGTCTTTGAGTTGTTGGTAAAATATCATTTATGACATTACCGAGTAATTTATCTTGGTTTGTAATAAACTGAGCCATTTGAACTTCCTTGCTTCTATTTTTTATTCAAAAACTAAATATTATTATCGCAACCTAAAGTCAAACAATTAGGTTAATACTCTTTTACTTCTTTTGCCTATTGTTTTGCGTGTGCGGCGGAATCAGAATGATTCAAACCGAAAACAAACTGATCAGCCGTTTGAATCGGGAGATTCAAACAAAGAGCACTGACCAACTCTAACGCTGACACGTTTGTTATGCTCATTTTATTTAACAATTTGACTACCTTTAGCTTCAATTTCCCTATTAATATTTAACTCAATTTTATTTTTCAATTCATCTATTTGGGACTGAATTTTATTACAATTGGAATTCTCAAAAATATCTTTGTGGTTTAACTTATTAGTGAGTAGACTTGATTGTTTTTCAAATATTTCTTTTAATCTAATATTTTCTTGATAGCCGTGTTTACTCGCATTTTCACAAAGCAACAAAATATTATTTAATAACTTAGTTGAATTTCCAGTTTCATCTATTTCGATTATGAGTAATTGAATTAGGTCATCTATAAAATTGAAAAAGACATCAACTTGTATCTCTGATTGCTCATTAAATAATTTAAAGATATCTGCAATACTTTGGATTCTTTGCTTTCTTGAAGCGAGTTTTTGACGAAGTACTAATAAGTTACTTTTAAACAACTTTCCCATAGCTTCTATACAAGCAGGCTCATCATCTAAATTTTCTCCGTAATTTAAAAAGTTTTTGAACCTATTTTTGATTCCATTATCTGTTTGCTTAAAGGTGTCTTGAAATGAACTACATTCAATATCGTGTAAAAATTTATTTCTGAAGATCATTAATAGTTCAAAATTAAAATTTTCTTCTTTTGAAAGTATTTCTAAATCATAAAGAAGATCAATTTTGTTTTTAAAAGTAATTTTGGGATTATGGCTAAAAAGTCTTGTGTTTTTATTTAAATCAATGTTAAGATATAATTTTAAGAGATCATTTATTGCATTCTCAATAAATAGTGAATACTCTAATATCTTGCTTCGTAATTTTAGATTAATATCCATATAAATATTCTCCAATTCTTAAATTTATCAATTTTCCTCAGTATTAATGAATAAATCCTAAATGAGCATAATGTTTGGCTGTGGAGCTGTTTGTTATCAGAATCATCATCTATAATTTTCAACTGTTATTGGATCAATGCTTCTTGAAGTTAAAAATACATTTAATATATCTCTAAATTGATCAACTTTCAAAACTATAACTCTTTTCAGTAGGTTATAAATCGGTACATCTTTAAGATTTTTAATAGTTGAACTAAATAACAACATTTTAAATAATCTTTCAAAATTTTCTTCTGGCGTAATTATTATTGGAATTTTAGATAAACTGATGGCATTTAAAAAATCCCCCATTAAATGTTTCGAATTCTTTTGATTTTCAATTTCGATACCAAATAGATGTAATGGACGTTTGTTTATATAATTATTTTCATCGTGAGTATCTGAAAAATGTACATATTGTAAGTGATGCCGTTGATAGTTTTCATTAGATTTTCGCCTAAGCTTATTTTCGATTTTTTTAATAAAATCAAGTTTGTGTATTTCTTTAAATATTTTTACATCATCAGTCATTTTTACAATTCCAATACTAACATTCTTCCCTTGTTTTTTTTTTAAGATTGGAGAAATTGCAATATCTATTCTTGGGGAATAAATTAATTCGTTATCATTTAAATTATTGGTGAAATCATTTAATCTATAATTTGTTATTGGCTCTGATATGCACGAAATAAGAACATCATTATGATTGTAATTTATAAGTTTGTTATATAGATTATTGCTTCCATTGTTTTTAATAATCTGAAATTGCCTATCATATTCATTACAAATTGCTTGATAATTTCTTTGATTACTATTAGATAAAAAGAATAACTCTTTTTTTAAATATAAAGTAATTTTTGCTTCAACCTGTTTCTGAAATTCTTTTACCATTTTATCTCCAAAATTATTATAGTTTATTAAAAAAAATGTTAATATCTTCCAATGTTTACACCGTACACTTTTGCTTCCGATGAATCATCGACAATAGTATATCCAACCTTACTTCCATTCCTGACAATCTTGCTTAGAATATCTCCATTAAATAAGAGGAAGTATTTGCCTGAAGTATATGCATCATTATATATTTTATGAAAATTATTACCTCCTAAAACTTTTGCAATTTGTTTTTTAGTCATTCCAATTTTCAATTTAGCTAAAACATTACTATTTAATTTATCAATTTCATTATGAATCTTGTTTATGTAGTTTTGTTTCTCCCTTAGTTCCTTTTTTCGCTCTTCATATTCTGCAATAATTATTGATTTATTCCGAATTTCAGCTTCAAGATTTTTGATTTCATTCTTCTTTTGTTTTTCCTCTTCTTCAAAAGCTTTTAATTTTTTTTGCCTTTCTAATTCAATTTCAGCTAATATCATCTGTCTTTGATTTTCCAATTCTTTTTTTTGTTCTTCTTCTGATTTCACAATTATACTAACCAGTGAAGCGACGTTTTGAGATTTGATTATTTTATGCGATAAACCACCAATTACAATAGCTTTTTCGACATCAACAATTTTTAATTCGACTTCAACATAATCTACGAATTCAGTCAAAGTGCCGAATACAATATGTGAAGCTCCGATAAATTTACCGATACTTACAGCTGATTCATCTGAAACCAAACCTGATAATTGAAAATGTTGTTCCTTTAAGATTAATTCAATATTGTTTCTATCTATTGTTTGAATTGATTGTTTTTTAGATAGATTTATTGAAATCTTCTCAGCAAGATATCTGCCAAAATGAGTAATTATATCATTTAAATCTTTGAAGTCTAATACTAATACTTTGCTCCCAAATGGTATTTGTTTATAAAGTGAATCAGAAATTGTTGTAACAGTTTTATCAAAAATGTTCTCATCATTCTTTAAAAAGGTAGTATCATTCTTTTTTACACTACCAAGAGTTGAGCAACTAAAAAATGCAAAACACAGAACAAGTAATAATAATTTCTTTATCAAAATATCCTCCAATTAATGTTTTATTTTTCATTTCTGCTAAAATATGTATGCTACGCCAATTGAAAATGTACACATAACTAACCTATAGTTATACTAAAAATGTA
>CAYLPA010000319.1:0-3387 GCA_964385385.1 uncultured Saprospiraceae bacterium
GCTGATGAATATTATTCTTCTGACGTTTCTGTTCAGGATTACCATCCTTTGAATATTGAACCATGGGAGCCAAATATCACCACTCTTGTTGATTTCGATTCAAAATGGAAAAATTTAATTTCTGCAAAAACACCAATCCCAACACCAGTAACAAAAGAATACTATAAAACCGTGGGTGTTTATGAAGGAGCTGGTTATATTGAAAAAGGTGTTTATCGTCCTTATGTTGACTGCACCATGAAATCTGCAAAATATGACAATTTTTGCCCTGTTTGCCGCCTGTCAATACAAAGAATGTTGGACTTTTATTCAAAATAAAGAAAATAGAAATTTGCAAAATCTTTCCTTGCCGTCATTTTTTTATTAATAAATATTCATGCATAACACTGTTTTATATAAACTTTGATATTTACTTTGCCTTTATGCTTAAACTTTTATAATTTTGCAGAAAATATAGCTCTCTAAAAATTAAAAAATGTTAGAAAAATTATCTTCATTTGTTGACATGGCTAAAAGCAAAATTAGAAGGCGTCTTGCTGTAGCTGCTGCTTGCGACAGACCTGTCCTTGAAGCAGTAAAATCAGCTATGGATGATGGCATTATTAGCCCTATTTTAGTCGGAGATAAAACCAAAATTGAAATTATTTGTAAAGAAATAAATCTTGATTGTTCGAATATTGAAATCCTTGATATTCCTAATCCTATTGAAGCATCGGTTAAAGCTGTTTCGCTCATTAGAAATGGTGAAGCAGAAATTTTAATGAAAGGACTGGTTAACACAGGTCCTTTATTAAAAGCTGTTCTTGACAAAGATAATGGCTTAAAAAAAGGCGGAACTTTAAGTCATGTAGCATTTTTCGAGTCTCCTTATTATCATAAATTATTTTGTGTTACTGATGCTGCAATGAATATAGAACCTGAATTAGGCGAAAAAGTTGATATATTAAATAATGCTGTAGAAGTATTTCATAAACTTGGCATTGCAGAGCCGAAAGTTGCAGTTGTTGGTGCAGTTGAAACTGTCAATCCTAAAATGATACCAAGCGTTCATGGAGAAATGCTAAAAATCATGAATAAAAAAGGACAAATAAAAGGATGTATTGTTGATGGCCCTCTTGCTCTTGATAATGCTATTTCTAAAGAAGCCGCAGAACATAAAGGCATTAAAAGTGATGTAGCAGGCGAAGTTGACATAATTTTAACTCCAGATATTTATTCAGGTAATATTTTTTATAAATCTTTAACTTATTTAGGCGGTGCATCATGTGCATCAGTTATTATGGGAGCAACAGTTCCAATAGTTTTAACATCAAGATCTGATACCAAAGAGAGTAAAATGCTGTCTATAGCATTAGCAGCAGCAATGTAATAAAATAAAAACAACAATTTTTTGACACATAGATTATGGAAGACATTTGTATTTTAGCAATTAATCCCGGTTCAACTTCAACAAAAATTGCTGTGTTCAAAAATAACACTCCTGTTTTTATTAAAACAATAAGACATTCGACCGAAGAAATCAATAAATTCAAAAAAATTACCGACCAATATTTTTTCAGGAAAAATATTATTTACGAGCAATTAGAAAAAGCAGAAATAAATATTAATAAAATAGATGTTGTTGTTGGTCGTGGAGGTTTGATTCATCCGATTCCATCTGGAGTTTACGAAGTAAACGAAGAGATGAAAGAAGATTTACGAAATAGCCCTATTGGTCAACATGCAAGTAATCTCGGAGGATTAATTGCTGATGATATTGCGAAAAATATTCCCGGAGCAAAAGCATTTATTGCCGACCCAATTGTTGTTGATGAGCTTGATGATATTGCCAGAATTTCAGGTCATCCGCTCTTTAAAAGAATTTCAATTTTTCATGCTCTAAACCAAAAAGCTGTAGCCCGTTCACACGCAAAATCTATTATGCGAAAATATGAAGACATGAACTTGATAGTTGTTCATGCCGGAGGAGGAATTACTATTGGCGCTCACAAAAAAGGAAAAGTTATTGATGTTAATCAGGGCTTGGACGGCGAAGGTCCTTTCTCTCCCGAAAGAAGCGGGACACTGCCAGTTGCCGACTTGGTTAAACTTTGCTTTTCGGAAAAATATAGTGAAGAAGAGATAAATTTGATGATTAAAGGAAAAGGTGGTTTTGTGGCATATCTCGGAACCAACGATGCCTACGAAGTTGAAATGAGAATCAAGGATGGCGACGAAAAAGCGAAACTTATTTATGATGCTATGGCATATCAGGTTTCAAAACAAGTCGGCGCTATGTGTGCTGTGTTGAAAGGTGAGGTTGATGCTATTTTGATAACCGGTGGAATCGCAAACAGCAAATTATTTGTTAACCATATTATTAGAAGAGTTTATAAATTTGCTCCCATACATGTATATCCAGGAGAAGACGAAATGAGAGCTTTAGTAGAAAATGCTTTAATGGTTTTAAAAGGTGAAGCAAAACTTATGGTTTATAAAAAACAAACTGAAAATTAAAATGAAACTTTATAAAATAGAAACCGGAAATTTTATGCTTGATGGAGGAGCAATGTTTGGAGTTGTTCCAAAAATACTTTGGAACAATAAATATCCTTCAGATGAGAGCAATCTTTGTAATTGGGCGTTACGTTGTTTGCTTGTTGAAATTGGTGACAGAAAAATCCTTATTAATAATGGAATTGGAAACAAGCAAGGCGATAAATTTCTGAGTTATTATTTTCTTAACGGTAATGACACACTTGAAAAATCCTTATCGAAAAATGAATTTTCCTTCGACGATATTACCGATGTTGTTTTAACTCATCTTCATTTTGACCATTGCGGAGGAAGCATAAAATATAATGATGAAAAAACAGAACTTGTTCCTGCTTTTAAAAATGCAAAATTTTGGGTAGGCAAAAGTCAATGGGAATTAGCTTTGAATTCTAACAGACGCGAAAAAGCATCTTTTCTCGAAGAAAATATTTTACCTATCAAAAAAAGTGGCAAGCTAAAATTGATTGAAGAAGACACAGAATTATTCCCGGGATTTTTAGTAAAACTTTTCAATGGTCACACCAATGGTCAATTAATCCCTTTTATTAAATACAAAGAAAAAACTATAGTGTTTACTTCTGATTTACTTCCTTCTTCAGCTCATATTCCTATGTCTTATATTATGAGTTACGATACAAAACCTTTGATTACACTTAAAGAAAAAGAAACATTTTTGAAAGAAGCTGTCGAAAACAATTATGTTCTGTTTTTTGAACACGATTTTTATAACGAATGTTGTACCGTTTGTAATTCAAAAAAAGGAGTAATCGTTGATAAAACATTCAATTTATCAGAAATTCTCTAATAAAATTTTATTTCCCCCCTTTATAAATAGTAGCAACTCCAAAAGTA
>CAYLPA010000320.1:0-3382 GCA_964385385.1 uncultured Saprospiraceae bacterium
ATACTTGCCAGTCTATTATCTGCACCAAGCATCTTGAACATCTTTATCAAGAAATTGAAATTGACAATAATACTTTAGGAATAATTTGGATTTATTGTGATGCACCGGATTATAAATTGGTTTCTGATGAGGATGAAGGTTATACCTGTGTGGATGATGTAGCGCGCGCATTGATTTTTTATTGTGTACAATACAAATCAAATCCTTTAAAAAAAACTCTAAAAAAAATTAAGACTCTATCTGAATTTGTTTTATATATGCAAGCTCCAAATGGATACTATAATAATTTTCTGCTTACTGATAATACAATAAATACCACGCACAAAAATAGTGAAGCTGTAGCAAATTTTTGGTCGTGGAGGGCATTTTGGGCTTTATCAGAATTATGTTTGATTGATGATGTTGAACTTAATATAATTCAGGAAAAAGCAAAAATTCAACTTAATTCACTTGAGCAAAAAATCGAAATTTTGTTTAAAAATTCTTATGAATTAATAGAAATTGAAGGATTAGAAATTCCAAATTGGGTAAAAGATTATGGTGCTGACCAAATAAGTGTAATATTGTTGGGGCTTACAAATTATTATAAAATTTTTCCTGATAGTAAAATCGAAAATATGATTCACAAATTGGGAGATGTATTGATTTCCGCACAAATCGGTGATGGTGATAGGTTTCCATACAATGCTTTTTTAAGCTGGCGAAATGTTTGGCATGCATGGGGAAATTCACAAGCCTACTCTCTATTAAAAGCAGGCAACGAATTAAAAATCGAAAGATTTGTAAATCATGGTTTTAAAGAAATAGATAATTTTTACTCCTATTGTATTGAACAGGGTTTCTTTCATGAGTTTTATATTAAGATGGAGAATGATTCAATCAAATCATATAATCAAAAAAAATTCCCTCAAATTGCGTATAATTTTTCTCCTATGATTTTGGCTTCTATCGAAGCTTACAATATTTCTAAATCAGAAAAGTATGCAATTTTGGCAGGTCAACTTGGAAGTTGGTTTTTTGGTAATAATGTTGCGAATACGATAATGTATAATGTTAATTCAGGTCATGTTTTTGATGGAATAAATTCTACAAATGAAGTAAATTTCAACTCAGGTGCAGAATCAACAATCGAAGCCTTGCTTAGCATACAGGCTATCGAAACTTCAGTAATTGCAGTAAAAACTCTAAAATCATATATATAGAAAATGATTCGAACTGTACATATTAATAATGATGAATATTCCCTAAACTTGAACAATCCTGTTGTTCGATATAAGAACAATCCTATTCTTACTTGTCGTGATGTCAACAAAGTTTGGAAAGAACCTAATCTCAAAACAATAACAGTGCATAATAGTGCAATTACAAAATTTTCAGGAAATATATTAATGC
The DNA here is from genome assembly GCA_964385385.1 of uncultured Saprospiraceae bacterium. Taxonomy (GTDB): domain Bacteria; phylum Bacteroidota; class Bacteroidia; order Bacteroidales; family CAYLPA01; genus CAYLPA01. The sequence continues at coordinate 1,393 of CAYLPA010000320.1, forward strand.
TTTTTCGTTCGCATTTACGCAATGGAATTTCAGTAATAGGCAAAGCAATAAGTAGTAATGGAATCGATAATTGGAAGATTTCATCTGAACCTTATATTAAACCTTGTTCCGAAAATGATTCTCATTCAAAAAAATCCCAAATTGAGCACTTAATGGAAAATGAAGCAGGAGGTGTTGAAGACCCAAGAATTACGAAAATCAATGATTCTTATTTCATTACATATAGTGCATATAATGCTAAAATTAAAGACAAAGTTAGGATTTCACTCGCTGTTACAAAAGATTTTGAAAAAATTATAAGATACGGGATTATTGCAGATTTTGATATGCGAAATGTTGTTATATTTCCAGAAAAAATTAACGATAGTTACGTCGCTCTTTTTAGACCAAACGATGTTTCTAAAGATAGTACAGGAGGCATCTTTTCGGAAATAAAAATTGGATTCTGTAATAAAATTGAAAATCATAATTGGAAAATTGATACAAATCCAATTATGAAACAATCCGGAATTCCGAGCTCATTTTCTGATAAAATAGGACCGGGTGCTCCACCAATAAAAACAAAACACGGATGGATAAATATATTTCACGGTGTGAGAAAAACAATGGATGGAAACCCTTATGTGCTGGGCGTAGCTCTTCATAATATTAATAATCCTAAGATTGTTAAGGTTGCCAATATTCCAATTTTATTTCCGTCAAAAGCTGATTGTATTGTCAATGATGATGATTATGTACATGTACCAAATGTCGTATTTTCTTGTGGTGCTTTTCGAAAAAATGACGGAACAATTTTTATCTATTATGGAGGAAATGATACAGTTATGAATCTTGCGGTTTCGCACGAAGATATTTTAGCTGAGTTGTGTAATAAATACCCACAAAACCCTTTAACAGGCGAAGCTTTATATAAAATTTAAACTAATTGAAATGCAAAATAATTTTCCATTTGACAAAATAATTGTAAAACCCAGTGATATTGATTTAAAATATTCGCCACTAAGAAGAAATTTAAAATCAGATACTTATGTTTTAGGAGCTTTTAATCCGGGTATGACAAGGCTGTCGAATAACAACATTTTAATTATGGTCAGAATTGCCGAAGCATTAAAAACTCCTATTTATGATAATAAAATTCACAGCATCAGATGGGATCCTTCAAACGCTTATGTACTGGATGGATACAATATTGATGATGTTGAAATGTCTGACCCAAGAAGTTTTTCTCTTAAAAAATATTTTCCAATAGTGGTTGATGCCTTGACTTCAATTTCGTGGTTACTCCCTATTGAACTTACTTTTGACGGAAAGGAAATAATTAAAATTCATTACGATAAAATAATATCACCAAGCAAAAGCTATCAAGAATATGGAATTGAAGATGCAAGAATATCATTAATTAATGGGAAATATTTAATGACAACATGTTCAGTAAGCTCTGAAAGGCAAAGTACTACTCTGTATTCGTCCGAAAATGGACTGGATTACTTTTTAGAAGGTATTATTCTCGACCATCAAAACAAGGATATTATTTTATTTGAGGGACTGATAAATAATAAGTTTTATGCTTTAACACGACCATTGGGCATTTCATATTTATCTACTCCTCCGGAAAGCAATTTTAATCCGGGACCTTCAATAAATCTTGCTGAATCGCCGGATGCACTGCATTGGAAGCCTTTAGACAAACCTTTAATCCGGTCGGGGAAAGGTAAATCTTTCTCCTTGAAACTTGGTGGTGGTGCACAACCAATTTTAACTCCAAAAGGATGGTTTGTTCTATTTCATGGTGTTGAAAAAAATGGAGAAATAGGAATTTATCGCACTTATTGGGCTTTGTTGGATAAAAATAAACCATGGAAAATACTATTTCTTGATACAAAAAACCCTGTTATGACATCAAAAACAATATTAACAGAACACTTATCAGATGACATTTAAATTAAAAATGTGGTTTTTACTACAGGGGTAGTTGATAATGGCAATAATT
>CAYLPA010000321.1:0-3361 GCA_964385385.1 uncultured Saprospiraceae bacterium
TTGTTTTTTTCAATAATGGATGAATAAAATCTCCTGCTATTTCTGCCATTGGTTTAAGCACAAACATTCTTTTATCTATTTTGTGATATGGAATTATTAATAAATCGCTTTTACTAACTAAATCATTATAAAACAATAAATCAATATCAATTATTCTTGATGACCATTTATTTTTATTTCTTACTCTTCCTAAAGATTTTTCTATGTTTAATACAGTTTTTAAAACTTGTTCAGGACTCTGATTTGTTTCAACTATAACAACCTGATTTAAAAAAGAGTTTTCAGACTCAAAACCCCATGGTTCTGTTTCATAAATTGAGGATGCTTTTTTAATTTCTCCAATTTTTTCTTTAATCTGCTCTATCGTTTTGTTTAATACTAAAACTCTATCATCAAGATTGCCACCCAAAATCAAAAAAACTTCATTCATCTTTTATAATAATTATCTTCAAAACTACAAATAAAATTCTAAATCAATCAAGCATTTAATCTACGTTTTTTTCTTGATAAATTCTTAAACACATTCGGTTATTTACAAATTTGACACTTACAATTAACCTTCTATTATCCTCTAAAAATCTGTATCTTTAATATAATATCTGTAAAATTAATTTTAGTAATTAATAAAGTAACTTTTCGGATTACATAAGCGTCATAGATTAAATTTTATGTTATTAATACTTTTTGTGATTAAAAAATGTGAGTTACTTTATTGTTAATTCACATTTTTAATTTATATTAGCATTAAATTTAGAATTGAAAATTCAACAAAAAAATAATTTATTAATTAAACCATCAACTTATTATGAAACAATTTTTTAAATTTATGTTTGCTTCAATGTTAGGATTTTTCCTAACATTTATTATTATCTTTTTCACATTTATAATAATAATAGCTTCAATTGCATCATTTTCAAAAAAGGATGAAGTTACTGTTCCTAAAAACACTGTCTTACATTTGAAATTTGATAAGCCAATCACTGACAGAACTCCGATAGAACCTTTTGAAGAATTTGGTTTTTCTTTTAACGATAATAAAAAACTTGGTTTAGATGGAATTATTGAAAATCTAAAAAAAGCTAAGGAAGATAAAAATATTAAGGGAATATATCTTGACTTGTCAGATATTCCATCAGGACTTGCCACAATAGAAGAAATAAGAAATGCACTTCTGGATTTCAAAGAATCAGGAAAATTTATTATCAGCTACAGTGAAGTTTATACTCAAAAAGCATATTACCTTGCAACAGTATCCGACAAAATTTATCTAAATCCTGAAGGATTTCTTGATTTTCGGGGTTTCATTGGACAAGTTATGTTCTTAAAAGGAACATTAGAAAAATTAGATGTTGACATGCAAATAATCAAGCACGGCAAATTTAAAAGTGCTGTAGAACCACTGATTTTAGACAAAATGAGTGAAGCCAATAAAGAACAAACATTAACTTATATTTCATCAATGTGGAATCATGTTACCAAACAAATATCTAAATCCCGAAAAATAAGCATTGAGCAACTTAATGAAATTGCTGATAGTGTTAAAATACAAGTTCCAGAAGATGCTATAAAATATAAATTAGTTGATAAATTAATGTTTAAAGATGAGCTATTAGCTGAATTAAAACAAAAATTAGATATTAAGAAAAATAAAAAAATAAGTTCTTTGGATTTAGGGAAATATTCAAAAACTGCAGCAAAATCTCATAGCAAAAGAAGTAAAAATAAAATTGCTGTAATTTATGCTATTGGTGGCGTTGAAAGTGGTGAAGGCGATGACGAAACCATTGGCTCTGAAAGAATATCCAAAGCTATTCGTTTGGCAAGAAACGATAGTTCTATAAAGGCTATTGTTTTGAGGGTTAATTCACCGGGCGGTAGTGCTCTCGCTTCAGAAGTTATCTGGAGAGAAATTAATTTAGCAAAGAAAACAAAACCCGTAATTGCTTCTATGGGCGATGTTGCTGCATCAGGGGGTTATTATATTTTATGTCCTGCAAATAAAATTTTTGCTCACGAAAATACTATAACCGGTTCAATTGGAGTATTTGGAGTTCTGCCAAATATGGAAAACTTCTTAAAGAATAAACTGGGAATAACTTTTGATAATGTTAAAACAAATACTTTTTCTGATTTCGGCTCACCTCTTCGTGCATTATCACCATACGAAAATAGCGTTATCACTGTTTATATAGAAAGAATATATCAAACATTTCTTCAACATGTTGCAGAAGGAAGAAACATGACTACTGCTGAAGTTGATTCAATAGCTCAAGGTCGTGTATGGAGTGGAAATGATGCGAAAAGAATTGGTTTAGTTGATGAAATCGGAGGTTTAGATGACGCTATTGCTTACGCTGCTAAAACTGCTAAATTAGAAAAATACAGAATTGTTTATTATCCTAAGCAAAAAGACCCATTTAAAGAAATTATTGAAAAAATTTCTGATAACACTCAAACATCATTTATAAAAAAAGAATTAGGAGAAAGCTATATTTATTTCGAACATTTAAAATCTATTTCCAAAATGGATGAAATTCAGGCAAGACTACCTTATTCTATTGATATAAAATAAATATTCGAAAGATTAATAAAAGAATTTTTTAATTTTTTGCTTGTTGTTGATTGAATACTTCAAGACTTTCAAATCGTTTTTGGGATTTTTCAACATCAGGAATATTATAGTTATAATTATACATTGCGCTTTCCCATTCACCATACATTGCATTTGGTAGAAGAATAAATCTTCTGCCAAATTCATTTTGCATTTCATCGGTCAGTGCAAAGCAATCTTTGATAGACTTGCCTTCAAAAGTATTTACAAAATCATTTAGATTATCACCTACCAGCAAAGAAATATGATGATTTTCTAAAACTTTTTGTCTTCTCAATTCTTTACTTTTACATTTTGTTCTCATCAAAAGATATGTATCATCAACGATTGGGAAATTATACCTCTTTAAATTTTCAATTGTTGCTTCTCTTAATTCTTCTTTTCTATTTGTTATATAAAAAACATCCACGCCGTTTGCTCGGACATATTCGAGAAAATCAACAGCTCCAGGCAATGGTTTTGCGTCTGCAAAATTGCACCATTCATTCCAAAGTTCAGGGTATAAAATATCATCCAAAATACATTTAGCTTCATAAGGACTATTATCAAGAACTGTTTCATCAATATCAACAACAACTGCCCTTTTCATTTCTATACTCTTGTTCTCTAAATCTTTATCCAACATCAATTTCGCCAAATTAAAAGCCTGATAGGATAGTGCTCTCATCTCAGCCGATTTCTGATGAAAAAGTACAGCCATAGTTAAATGGTTGTTCAACAAAAATTGTTTTTCTGAGCTTTCAATTTGCG
>CAYLPA010000322.1:0-3334 GCA_964385385.1 uncultured Saprospiraceae bacterium
TCGGAATGGGATACATCAATAAAGGTTTTACAAAATTTGATACCGAAGTTTTTATAAGAGTACGAAAAAAACTATTAAAAGCTAAAATTGTTAAGCTGCCATTTTATAAAGGGTAAAAGGTAAAAGTAAGAGGGTATAAGGGAAATGGTTGCAATAAATATTGGGATTTAACCCACTTGATTTTCAAATTACTAAATAGTAAATATAATAAAACTTTGTATCAAATATCACTTTCACACCGCTTGAATTTATTGCGTGTTGTAACTTGTACATATTCTTTTCACTCTGTCTGTTAGCGTATTGGAGCAACCATACTCTTTGATAAGTTTTGGTTTGAACGGTTGGCTTTCTGAGCGACTTGGCAAACCGCTTGCGGTTCACGAACACCATTAAAAACTATTAAGCCGTGAGTAATTGTATAGTTGCTAAGTGGTGGCATCTATTTTCCATTCTTTAATAGTTTTTTCACTTCACGGTCAAAGTCTGAGATATGTTTATTGCTTGCTTCTTTTCTATATTTTTCATATTCTGCTTTAGCTTTATCAATTGCTTTTTTATGGCTTGTTTTTCCGGCATTTGTAAGGATTTCTTTTTCACTTATTTGTAAAAAATCATCCAGCTTTTTTATCCAGTCATACATTTTCATTAATCTGCCATTTGTTGCTTGTAATTCAGCAAAATCAAGATACAAAGATACAATGAGGTTCAGTTGCTTGAGTTCTTCTTCTGAAAGATAATTTTTAGCAATTCCAACATCTCGAACAGTAATATAATCGCCTTTAAAATTGGTGAGACCAAGAAATGGTTTTTTTGCGTCCACTCTTTCATTTATCATTTCAGCGGCAGTTTTACCATGAATGGCATAGTGCATTTTATTTTGTACTGTTGAAAAAAACTTTTTTGTTAGTTCATCATCCTTTTTATAATCAATGCTGAGTGCGTAAATATCTGTTACTTTTTGATAAAAATTTCGCTCACTGCTCCTAATATCGCGAACTCTCTGTAACAGTTCCTCAAAATATCTCGAACGTGCCCCTTCTTGTTTCAATCTTTCATCATCCATCGTAAATCCCTTTACAATGTATTCATGAATCCTTTTTGTTGCCCACTGCCTGAATTTTGTTCCTTGTGGGGATTTTACCCTGTAACCAACTGAAATTATTACATCGAGATTATAAAAATTAGTATTGTATAATTTACCATCCTGGGCAGTTGTTCGGAAATTCCGAACAACTGAGTTTTCAACAAGTTCCCCTTCTTCAAAAATATGCTTGATATGTTCGCTTACGGTTGGTTTAGACTTGTTAAATAACTCACATATTTGCAATTGCGTAAGCCAAACCGTTTCATCGTGCAAACGGGTCTGAATACGTATTTCGTTAGATTCCGTTTGATATATTATTATTTCAGATTTGTTTTCTTCCATGTTTTAATTCGCTTTTTTTATAATTGTGTCTCGTAAATCTGTCTAATACTAAAATAAGTTTACAAGTTAAACATTAATTTAAGCAATTGGTAAAGTGTGGATACATTTCCATGTTTGACCATTATTGCAAAGTTTCTCCTATAGTTAACGAACCGCTGTATACGAGACTCTTACGTACAGTTGTGTGAGAGGTTCTCCCTGCCGGTTCTTAATGGTGGGGCAGCCTACTCGATTGGCGTTTCGTTGGTTTTTTGTATCTATTTTATAAAATAATATATATTTTCACTTACAGATATTTGACCTTGTTTGTCAAATTCAAGGAAATCACCTTTCTTAATATTTAAAATGGTATCATTAACACTTAGTGTTTTGTCTTCCCCCGCAATACATGTCGCTATACAACCATTTGGATGAAATCCTATTGAGTTTGAAATGTTTGAACCAGTAATCAATAAAGAATTGTTATTATTAATTTTAATTTTTATATCTTCTGATAAGTGTGATTCTTCAACTATACCATTTTCATAGAATGAAACATAATCATCAATTAAGAATTTCTTCTTTTGTATTTTTAGTACGACATTTTCAGCCAAAGTTCCACTTAATATAGAACTGTTATCATAGAAGTAAATATCAGTTCCATTCTTAAATACAAACTTTTTCTTATTAATAATTGCTTTAAAATCATTGGATAATTCACCACTTTCTATAACTCCATTTTCAAAAAATCTAATAAAATGCATTTGAATATAATTTGTTTTTATTTCTTTTGGTGAAAGTAAAGGGACTAAATAGATTCCAACGTTAAGGATCGTGTCAAATGCTAATGTACCGTAAGACACATTACCGTTTTTATAAAACTCACAAACTGCTCCACCCCTAAATGGGATTAAATTATTACCAACTTTGATGTATGTATTTTTTGCAAGCGCACAATGATTTAAATAACCATTTTCGTAAAATGTTAACATTTGATTTATCCCTAATGGAATTATGTTATTCCCATTTTTAAATACGGTTTCTTCGACTAACGTACCATAAGTAATATTTCCATTCTTATCAAATATTAAAGTAAAATTGTTTTTAAACTTAAGAAGATTATTATTTATTTTAATTATTTTGAATTCATTTTGAGCACATAAATTCATCACCCAAAAGGATATCACAATAAGAAGTATATGCTTTTTAATATTTTTCATAAAAATATAATTAATTATTTTTATTGACTTTTTGTTTTGTTGATTGTTATTATTTTCCCAATGAACGCCAACGTTAATAATATGCGGCGTTTTAATGCCGTATATTTAGTGTTGTGCGTTCGTGTTTTATTAATTATTTATATGATAATTTTACTCTATTGTTACTCTATTATTTCCAACCGTGTCTATATATTGAAAATAATTACAGATTACACCATTCACGTTCCATTCTGCCATGAACTTATCATCATCTAAATATTTCATTGAGATTTTCAGTAAATCTGTTGTGTCGTTTTGAAGAATAGCTGTAAAAATTAAACTGTCTTTTGACTTACCAATTTTTTTTATTTCAAAACTGTTAGATTTATATCCATATTTATAGACAATAACTTCTTTATTGTTTTCGTGTGTAAGATGAATAGTTTTTAGTTCATCAAAGTCTTTACGTTTATGTTGATTCCTGTCTGGTATTTCAATCCATTTCTTAGGAATATTTATATTCTCTAATGTAAATGATGATTCTTTTTCATTTTTCTCATTTGTTGTATTTGTTGTATTTGTTGTACATGAGATTAATAACATAAATATTAGAATCAAAATAAGATTGTTTTTTTTCATATTATTCATTGGATTAAAAGGTTTTTTAACATGACGCACAACATAAGTATAAACGGAATATTCCGTTTATATCTTATATATCTGTAATAGT
>CAYLPA010000323.1:0-3322 GCA_964385385.1 uncultured Saprospiraceae bacterium
TAAATTCTTTTTTCAATAAATATTTTTTCAAGAGAAGAAAAATGCCAACGTTCTTCAAGTTCAGCTTTATGAATTTCAAGTTCTTTTTTCAGCAGTTCAACAGTGTTTTCTGTTGAAACCTTCAATATCTCTTTTACACCTATAAATCGGGGGTTGTCATTATCAATCACACAGCAATTAGGAGAAATTGAAGTTTCACAATTGCTGAAAGCATACAAAGCATCAATTGTTTGGTCAGGTGAAGTTCCTGCTGTTAGATGAATTATTATTTCAACGTTTTCAGCAGTATTATCATCTATTTTCTTTATTTTTATTTTCCCTTTATCGTTGGCACTGATTATTGAATCAATCAAACTTGTTGTTGTGGTACCAAAAGGAATTTGAGTAATGACAAGTGTTTTTTTATCCTGTTGATGAATTTTTGCTCTGACGCGAACTCTGCCTCCACGAAGACCATCATTATATTTAGTAACATCAGCCTGACCGGAAGTTGGAAAATCAGGAAATATTTCAAAATCCTTATTTTTAAGAATATTGATTGAAGCATCAATAAGCTCAATAAAATTATGAGGAAGAATTTTTGAAGCAAGTCCTACTGCAATTCCTTCAACACCTTGTGCTAACAACAATGGGAATTTAACAGGTAAAGTAACGGGCTCTTTATTTCTTCCATCATAAGAAAGTTTCCAATTTGTAGTTTTGGAATTGAACGTTACATCAAGAGCAAACTTTGATAAACGAGCTTCGATATAACGTGAAGCAGCAGCTCTATCGCCTGTAAGGATATTCCCCCAGTTTCCTTGCATATCAACCAAGAGGTCCTTCTGTCCTAATTGCACCAAGGCATCACCAATTGAAGCATCACCATGAGGATGATATTTCATTGTATGCCCTATTATGTTTGCAACTTTATTATATCTGCCATCATCAAGTTCTTTCATCGCATGCATAATTCTACGATGAACAGGTTTAAAACCATCTTTTATATTTGGTACAGCTCTCTCGAGAATAACGTAAGAAGCATAATCAAGAAACCAATTTTCATACATCCCCGAAAGAGGGATTGTTTTCTGCAATTCCTGATCTTTTTCTTCTAAATTCTCTTCTGTATTTTCTTTATCTAAACTGTCCATTTATTAAAATCGCATTTTTAAAACCAATATTGATAATATATCAAATTAATAATTTTTGCAAAATAAATAATATCTTTAAATTTTCTTTTCTAATGTTAATAAAATCACCAAATTCTTAATAAAATTATCTCAAAAGCTAAAAATAACAAGGCAAAAAGCACAAATAACTTCCAAAGACGTATTCCCTGATTCATTTCCTGAAGCATTTTAATCAAAGGTTTTTCATTTATTTCAAAAACAGAATAATTCTTTAAATTAGATTTTAAAATCAGAGCATTTAAATCATCAGCATTATAACAACTCAAATCCGATTCTTTTCTATCATAATTAAAAGAAAGCCCTGCAATTTCCTTTTCACCATAAAACAAAGAATAATTATCCGCTTCTTTCAACTGATTATGAAAATAAATTTGTGTTTGAGAATCAACATTTCGAATTTCAGGAATAAATTCAAAGCCTGTTGATTTGTTTCTTAATTTTAGTATTTCATCATTTTTAGCAAATTGAATATTATTTATCTCAATCTGATTGTTACTACCAATTGTATAATATAATTTATTCACATGGTCGCTTAACAATGCAATTTTATACATTGTCGGCACAAAAATAGCATGCTTCGGAAAATTGCTAAATTCAGAATTTAAGGGCACTGCCGATAGATATATTCTCCCCTTTTGATAAGGAGAAGTTAATAAAAATATATCTGAGTTTTGAATTTTTAATAAAATTTCAACATTAGATTGTGAAATTGTTTTTATAGAATAATGAGAAAAAACAAAAGGCAAGGAAATATTTTCAGGTATCTTTTCAAACACATCTCTATAAACAGGATGATTTAGGTTGATGTTTTCCAATTTAGTCCTGAATGTGTCTAAAGCAGTATAATATCCGGCATTGATTTTCGATAAAAACACTTTATAATTTTCAATATCAATTTCAGCAGCAGGAAAAACAATAATGCTCCCGCCATTTTTCATAAAACGCAAAATTTCTAATTCCAAACCCGAAGAAATACTTTTAAGTTCGTTAAGAATAATCAAGCGATAATTAGAAAAGGAAGAATAATCAAGATTTGTTTCCGATGAATTATTAAAAGAAAAAGCAGAATCATTTTTGAATAAAGAATTCAAATAGACATTCTCGTCTTTACCGTTTATACTCAAAATTGGAATTGATGAGGATACAAAATAAGAAAAATAGAAATGGTCATCATAAACAACAGGATAATCAGTAATCTCAAGTTTACAAAATTGAATCCCAGTGCTGTGAATAGTGTATGGTAAAACAACTTCAGTTTCAGAGTTTGCTTCAATATCAAAACTTGCTAAGGCTTTTTGATTTTCATTTATCAAAAGTTTTATTGGGATTTTTTCAAAATTTTCGGAAGATATATTTTTTATCCTGACGCTTAATTTTACATTTCTGTTGTTTTGTTGAATTGGAGAATCAAACCAACAACTGTCTATAAACAAATTATCAGTTTTGTTAGCTTTTAAAGGAATTAAAAAAGTTTTTATGTTTGAATCATTTAACAAATTATCAATATCTGAAATGCTTTTCTGAAAATCAGAAACGAAATAAGTTGTTTTGTTTTTTGCGTCATTATTTTTAATCAAATCAAATTGTCGTCTATTTACTTCTGATAAATTTCTAACAGCAGGCGATATTTTTACTTCATTTATTAGTTCAACAAATTCATCCTTATTCACAAAATGCTGATGTTTTCCTTCAAAATCATTTGTCAGCAATTGAAATAAATCAGTAGTATTGTAAGCAGAAGCTATTTCCAGAGCTTTATTTTTTGCTTCTTCTATCAATAATCCTTTTGATGAGTGAGCTTCAAGACTAAAAGAATTATCAATATAAACACTCACAGCGTTTTTTGATTCTAAGTTTATTAAATTCTCCGATACAGGAATATATGGTTGGGCAAAAGCAAGAACAAGAGCTGAAATAGCGAGTATCCGCATTAGAAGAACCAATAAATGTTTAAGCTGAGATTTCTTTTTTGTTTTCTGCTGCAAATCTTCAATAAACTTAACATTCGTGAAATATACTTTCTTGTATCTCCTGAAATTGAACAAATGAATTATTATTGGAATTGATATGGCAAAAAGACCAAACAAAAAATATGGGCTAACAAATTCCATTAAACAAATTTTATGTGGATTAAAATATTTTCTTTCATG
>CAYLPA010000324.1:0-3309 GCA_964385385.1 uncultured Saprospiraceae bacterium
TTAATTTGAAAATTCCAAGAATTAGGAAACATAAGATTATTGTTTCCGGTGTTTTACTTTTTTAGAATATAACTTAACTCTATATTAACATTATCTTAAATTTATTCTTATATTTGCTAAAGCAAAAATAATGCTCATTGAGTGGCTATTATTTACGAGTTGGCATTAATTTGAAGAAAATGGGAATAGATGGAAATATTTTTCTAAAATATGAAAATCTTGAGAAGAGTTATTTCTCAAAGCAGAAAGTATTCGAAGAATTCATTCCTGAAGATATAGACTTCAATCAATCAGTTTTAGAAATAAAGGATGAGTTAAATTATATCCTTGGTGAAAATACTTATTCAGAGAATTTTTTGACACAGCTAACTAAACATAAAAATAACCTAGGAGAATTATATAAGATTTCTGAAGAACAAGATGAATTCATTTGTGAGCACTTTCCGTATAGACAGATACTTCAATATCTAAGGTCAATTTGTACCTTAGATATAAAACATGACCCATTTAAGCATGAGCCCCTGAAAGGATTGTTCAAATTACATTTTGGAATATCCATGTATTCCACTGTCCGAAATGTCAGAGAATTCTGGTTTCATAATGGAATTATAAAAACTAAGAGAAGAAATTCTTTTAATCAAATTATAGATAAATATGATAATAATATCATTGCAATTCAGAATCAAATGCATACTGTAGCAATAAATCAAAAATCTAAAATAAATAAACTAAAAGGTGAATGGATCGTTTATAAAATTAAAAATAACAAAGTGCATTTTTTAACTTTAGCTACCCATTATGAGAGTGATTTTGAAATAGAAAAAAGAACTAATGCCAACAATAGATATGAAAAATAGGCGGTTTAGTGGTGAAATTGAGCAATTTAGATTGCTCTTAGGGAAAGTAGAATAGGAAATAGAAGTAATACTCTTCTGCCTACATTTCATATCCGAGCCGTTGGCATTCATTAATGACGACCGAACCACTTTAAACATAACTGACAATGGAAATAAAAGATTTAACAGGATTAAGTGAACCTCTTAAGAAACTTATTGAGGTAGTTTCTCAAGAAATAGGTTCATTAAGTAAACCATACTTGATTCGCAAGACTGCAGATGCTAAAGCCTATGAACTTAAAGTTATTGCTGAGTCAATGAAAGAGAATCAGGAGAGCTTAAAACAAATTGGTTATTCAGAAGAAAAACTAAGCTTAATTTCACTTGATGGAGAATCAATTAGAAAAGAATTGACATTAGAGGAAAGAACCCAACAACGAGTAAATTTCAAAGAGCAAAAAAGGCAAAAAAATATAGAGAATATTACTCAGAAAGCTGCCGGAAATTTAGAATCAGAAGCGAATGTATCGGAAGAACCTGTTGATGAAGATTGGACTAATAGATTTTTTAATTATGCGGAGAATATCTCAAATGAAGAAATGCAAGAAATTTGGGCTAGAATCCTAGCAGGGGAGATTAAGCAACCTAAATCATATTCATTAAGAACCTTGGATGTTTTAAGAAATCTTTCAACAGACGAAGCTGCAATATTCATGAAATTTGCAAAAATAGCGGTTACTTCTTCAGATACTTCTTCAAAAACTACATTCATTTTATCATTTAAGAAGCATAAATTATTAGAAGAAAAATATGGATTAAATCATTCAGACCGTTTATTACTTGAAGAATTAGGCTTAATAACTGCTAATTATTCAGCGTTTAAAATGATGGAAACTAAAGACAAAACTGGTAGAAGTTCATTTACAGTTGGTGAGTTGATTGTCGTTCAGGATAAACTACCTAATAAACCGATGCATCAACTTGAAGTTTTGATTTTTACAAAAATTGGTCGTCAATTACTGAACCTTGTAAATATTACTCCTGATTTAGATTGCATTCAACTTTTAGCTTCAAGCCTAAATAGGCAAATTGGGAATGTGAAATATGGTAAAATTCTTCAGAAACTTTCTAATGGTCAAATTTATCACACCCCATTAATTGAAGTCCCATTAACCGATAAAGAACAAAAAATAAGACGACAGGAAAGAGAAAACAAAAAATAACGAAATGCCAACAAAAGCTAAATTTCATGGGCGCTGATGAGTCGTTTGAAAGTTTTGTTCAATTAATAAACACTAGCAAGCCAATTAAATTAGTCTTGCTCAGAAACTAATAAAGTAAATTTAATCGGCTTGCTTTTATAGCGGTTTGAAAGGACAATTCTTTGAAATCACCCACGAAACTTAGCAAGGCCGTTTATTCTATTAATTGATACTTGTTGGAAATATGCCTTTGCTGTTTAAGTTTTTATGATTTTTTAGAATATAACTCAATTCTATATTAACATTATCTTTAATTTTTTCGTATATTCGCTAAAGCAAAAATAATGCTTATTGAGTGGCTAATATTTGCAAGTTGGCGTGCATTGTAAGAAAAACTAAAGAACATATGAAACAGATATTGACATTTTTCCTTTTAATGTTATCTGTACTTGCATTCGGGCAAGACATTAAGACTTCAGAGTTTGTTGAAGAAATAAAGAATTATGACCTTTCCAACTTATGGGCACTTGAAAAGTTTGAAATTGAAAATGATTCAACTACTATAGACAAACTGGAACCACTTGGATACATCGGTGAAAATTTTCAAAGATATCATATACATTTCATTTCTGCCATTCAGAATCCAAAAAATAAACTTCAATACTTCATTTATGGGAAAACGAAAGTGAAAGAAAATATTTGCTCTTTCCAAGGGACAATTATCATTAAAGAATCCAGAACTTATGACATAGGAGATATTCCGACTCTGAAACAAGGATTTGTAAAAGGGTATTATGAGCTTTATGAAGATCCAGACCAAAAAGGTACAGGAATTTTAAAAGGGAATTTCCAAACAGACTTTTACATCAGCGAACAAGGTGAAATAAAGTATGATGCTTTAATGTTTGTTGCTGACGGATTCCAAAACAACCAGTTTGAAGGAACTTGGACGAGTTACAAAACAGGAAGTCCAAAGAAGTGTAATTGGGGAGATTACAGAATACCAGATAGCCGTGGACTTGATATTGGGGCAGGGGAATTTAGTCCTTGGTACAAGTATGAAGAATATGGTTGGAAAAATTATAGAAAGGCGTGGGGTTATTCTTCTGATAATCCAGACGTGATAGAAGCCAGAAAAAAAGAAAAGGAAAAATGGTGGATAGAGAAATAAAAAACAACGACACACCGCTGGTGCGCCGCTGGTGCACGAATCCTTCCTAGAATCCGCAAGTATTGTTAATAAAAAGCTGCAAAACTTTATAAACTAAAGT
>CAYLPA010000325.1:0-3308 GCA_964385385.1 uncultured Saprospiraceae bacterium
CATGGGCATTTCATACAATTTTTTATCTTTTATTTTTCTATCAAGAAATTCGGAAGCAGTTCCGGTTTTTTTTGCTTTTTCCCAAATTTCATGAGCTTTTTCAATGTCTCCGAGTTTATAAATTATATCACCGTAATGTTCTAAAATAACAGCACTTTTTTCACCACCGTTTTTTATAGCTTTTTCAATCCAGATTTTAGCATCTTCATATTTCTTCATTTTATACAAAATCCACGCATAAGTATCCTGATAAGTTGAGTTGTAAGGATTTATTTCATTAGTCTTTTTTGACATTTTCTCAGCATGTTCAAGATTTTTATTTCTTAGAGAAAGATAATAGCTGTAGTTGTTTAGAACATAAACATTTTCGGGGTCTAATTTAATAATTTTATCATAAGTATCGTAAGACTCATCGTATTTTTTTAGGTGGTTATAAGAATCTCCAAGAAAAGTAAGCATTTGAATATTTACAGATTTATTATTGCCGACAAAATTCAATCCGAGCTTTATTGATTCTACAGTTTTCTCATAATTTTTTAAAGAATAATTTGCAATACCGTTGAAATAATAAGTCATAAACTGCTCGGGAAAAAGTTCCATAGCACGCTTGCTTTCATTAGCCATGGCTTTATAATCTTCGAGTTGGGATTCGATAATTAGAAGTTGTTCCCACACAATATATTTTGTGCTATCCAAGGAAATTACTTTAAGAAGGGCATCTTTAGCTTCGGTGAATTTTTTTTCTCTGTTAAGGAAGTCTGAATAAATTGAATATACTTTAGCTTCGTCGGGATGAACTTTTATCAAAATATCAATAAGTTCGAAAGCCTGAATTTTTAAATCGGTGTATTTTTCTGTTATGGTAAAATATTTTAAAAGGATTGAAATCTTTTTATCAATATTGAGTTCAGGGTTTAAAAAAGCAAGTTTTATTTCTTCGAAGGATTTTTCATTGTCGCCCTTATTTTGATAATAATCGGCAAGAGACAAGTGAACAAAGGGATTGTTAGGCTCCATTAAAAGAATTTTATTATATATCTCAAAAGCATTTTCATCTTTATTTTCAGAAATATAAATTTCTGCTTTTAAGCCAAGATATTTAGTTTCCTTAGGGAATTTTTCTATAAGATTATCTATTTCTTTAATGGCTTTTTCGGGCTTTTTTAGGAAAAAATAAATTTTTTCTTTTTGCAAGGAAACATCTTCGGTAACGCCTGTTTTGTTTTCAAGATTATTATAGATTTTTAAAGCCTCATTGTATTTTTTTTCATGAATATATAAATCGGCAAGTTGAAAATAAAAATCATATTTATCAGGATTATCTTTTATCAGATTTTCATAAACTTTTGCAGCATTGGAATAATCTCCGGTATTTTGTAGAATGTTACCATATAATTGTTGATACCAAATATTTTGTGCATCGATTTCAACTGCTTTTTTTGCAAA
The DNA here is from genome assembly GCA_964385385.1 of uncultured Saprospiraceae bacterium. GTDB lineage: Bacteria > Bacteroidota > Bacteroidia > Bacteroidales > CAYLPA01 > CAYLPA01. The sequence goes on from CAYLPA010000325.1 coordinate 1,447, forward strand.
CATTAGAGCTTTATTATAATTTTTCATAAGTCTGTAAATCTTTGCTAACTCATACATTGCAGCTGAATTTGATGGGTCTTTTTTTAAACAAAATAAAAACAAAGATTCGGCGGTTTCGTAATTACCAAGAATTAATTCTTTTTTAGCTTCAATAAAAATTCCGGTGTTAACGGTTTTTTCTTCCAAAGACAATTGTTTGTTCTTTTTCCGGAAAAAAGTTTTTTCTTTTTGAGAGTTTTCGGTTGTTTTGCAGGAAGGCAGGTACAAAACCAGAAATAGTGATACAATTATGATTATAAATTTATTCATAAAAAAATTTCAATGAAAATTAAAACATTGTAGTGTAGTCGCCTATACTGACATTACTAACTTTTCCTTTGTAGGTAACGTGGTTTCCAATCATTGAATTGTCAATGTTTGCGTTTTTTATTAGAGTATTTGTTTGAACAATACTGTTTGTAATTATTGAGTCTTCGATTTTGGAATTATTTTCGATAGAAACATGTGGTCCTATAATAGAGTTTTTGATTTCAACATTTTTGCCTATAAAACAAGGTTTGTTAATTATTGAGCTAAACAATTTTACAGAATCCGAAATCAAAGGTTCAATTTTGTTTGTTTCTAAAATTCGTTGATTTGTATAAACAGTAGCATCTTTATTTCCGCAATCGAGCCATTCGTCAACAGATTGAGTAGTAAAATCAACACCTTTGTTCATCATATTTTGGAGAGCATCGGTAAGAAGATATTCGCCATCTTTAATTATTTTATTATCTATCAAATATTGCAATTCATTTTTAAGATATTCGCTATTATTAAAATAATAAATTCCTATAATTGCTTGATTTGAAACGAATTTTTGTGGTTTTTCAACAAAGTCGGTAATAATATTTTTTTCATTGGTTTTTACAACTCCAAATGAGCTTGGGTCTTCAACTTTATGTGTCCAGATAATTCCATCTTTGGAAGTATCTAAATTAAAATTTGCATTGAACAAAGTATCAGCAAATGCAACAATAATATTTCCCTTAAGAGATTCTTCAGCACAAAGTATGGCATGTGCAGTTCCAAGTGCATCGTGTTGGTAAGAAATTTTCCCTTTAACATTTAGGTTTTTAGCAATGTTTAATAAAATATCTTCAACATCTTTACCGAAATCTCCGATAATAAAATTTATTTCGTCAATAGTTTCGTCACAAACACTAATAATACCTTCAACTAATCTTTGGACAATAGGTTTTCCTGCGATATTAATAAGTGGTTTTGGAATCGTTAAAGTGTGAGGCCGCATTCTTTTACCTATGCCAGCCATTGGAACAATTATTTTCATTGGTTAAAAATTTATATATATAATCGCTAAAATCTTAATTCTGTTTTTTTAAATGCCGGTATGACCAAAGCCACCCGCGCCTCTTTCGGTTTCAATGAGTTTTTCAACTTCAATCCATTCAGCTTTTTCGTGTTTATTAATAATCATTTGAGCAATTCGTTCGCCATCGTTTATTACAACATCTTGATTTGAAAGATTAAACAAAATAATCTTAATTTCACCTCTGTAATCAGCATCAATGGTTCCCAGTGTGCTCGAAACAGTAATTCCTTTTTTTATTGCTAAACCGCTTCTCTGACGAATTTGTGCCTCGAAACCAACAGGGAGCTCAATAAATAAACCGGTAGGAACTAGAGTTCTTTCTAATGATTTTAAAGTAATTGGATTATCAATATTTGCTTTTAAATCCATACCTGCCGATGCAATAGTTTCATAAGATGGAGATGGGTGTTTTGAATTATTGACTATTTTGATTTTCATCGATTTACTTTTACAATTGTTTATTTGTTTCTTTAAAAAACACGAATATTTT
>CAYLPA010000326.1:0-3306 GCA_964385385.1 uncultured Saprospiraceae bacterium
ATATTTATTCAAACACAATACTATTTATAATAAATTTTTTAACTTTGAAAAAAAAACTTTTTTTTGTCTAATTAAGTATTGCAGTAAAAAGTATTAATGTTTTTTATTTAAAAGTTACAAGCAACCCTAATAAATGGAGCATGAAACGATTGACGATATTGTTTTTATTTATGTTTTTAATAAGTAAATCTTTTAGTCAAGACTACATTGAATACCAAAGGACTTTTAATCGTATTGATGAAGATGTATTATCTCAGAATTATAAATTAGCAATTGAACGACTCGACAGTATTTACTCAAATTTTGAATTTATTTATGCCAAACATTGTATAAAAGCTCTTCAAATTTGTATTACTGCGAATGATAGTATTAATGCTGACAAATGGCTGGCAAAATGTTTTAAACAAGGGATTCCCATTTGGATTATCAGGACAAATGATATAACAAAACAATCCATGGTTTATTCCACAACTCAAAAAACACTGAATGATTATGATAGCTTATACTCTATTTATAAAGCATCCATTGATACTAACCTTTTTAGAACAATAGACAGCTTATTGACGATAGACCAGAAATATACCCATAAAGTTAACGATGGTTTCGTTTTATTCAGGTTTACAATCTATTGGCTCCGATGGGGGATAAATAATCAACGTCAATTTCGTATCCTCAAACAAATTATTGAAACCCATGGCTACCCTGAAGAAAGACTAATCGGATTGGGGGAATATATTGAAGATTCGATGGCATTTGCAAAACACTTAACATTTTGGGGACCTTCTGAACTCAGGGAAGCCAGTGTTCAAATTATGTTGCAACATTGTTATTCAACTTGGCATAAGGTTGATCTGGATTTTAAAAACAAATTATTTCAAAACGTATGCAATGGAAATTTGCCATCTTACCAATTTGCAATAATCAGCGATTTTATGTGCTATGGAAAAAAGAAATATATTAATGACAAGTTTAGGATATTCAATAACGAATATGATAATGATTATATTGATAAAATTAATAGAAACAGGAATTCAATAGGACTTACTACATTAGAACAACAGAAAAGAAATATGCTATTGGCAAGAGAAAGGAGGGGGGAAAATCATAAAGCAAATTCTGAAATAATGCTTGAATATTAAAAGAGTTGCTTGTAACAAAGGCTATACCCAATAAGGGTTTTAGGGGCAAATTGGAAGTAAATGCCAGTAATGAAGTTTAGTTGATAAATTGAAACGGAAGTGCTACAAAATCCCTTACTGTGCATAGCAATACCGTTAATACTTCACCACCTTAAACGACCCCAAAAACTCTCCCGATTAATCCTCCAATTATTAGTAAATCATTTACCGGATTTGGATAAAAAGAATTTTTAATCTTATCACAAAACAAATTATTTATTCAAACACAATACTATTTATAATAAATTATTTTAACTTTGAAAAAAAAGTTTTTTTCTAATTACATAATTCAGATAAAAATTATTAATTTTTTTGTTTATAAGTTAAATCCCATAGGAGTAACGCAAAGAGCAATTTAAAAAGGTTTATATGATACTAATTTGGAAAAATAAAGGAATTTTAATACCTGTTTATTTTATAACAACTTTTATTGTAATTGCAATCTTAAATGGAATATTGATAAGAAATGTAGGTGGTATATTTGCTTCTGACTATGATTACCGGATTATTTTAGGCCTTGGATTATTGATTTCAGGTATATGGACATATCTAACAAGTGAAGAATACTTTAAAAAAGATGGAAAAAAGATAAAAGTTGATGTTGAAAATAAATTCTTTTTTATTTCAATGAAGATTTGGGGATATATTATAAATGGAGCTGGATTGTTATTTCTTATAATTGGATTAATTGAAACTATTAAGAAATAATATCATTGAATAATTGAAAACTAATAATATTTTATGCTCTTAGTTATCTTTAACTTTCAGTTTCGGGGTACAGAGACACAGCCCGAAAAACCGCCACTAACCATATACTAAACATTAATACTTCACCACCTTAAACGACCCCAAAAACTCTCCCGTCTAAACCTTCAATTATTAGTATATCATTTACCGGATTAGGATAAAAAGAGATTTTAATCTTATCACAAAACAAAATATTTATTCAAACACAATACTATTTAGAATAAATTATTTTAACTTTGAAAAAAAACTGTTTTTTTATCTAATTACGTATTCGTAGATAAAAAGCATTACTTTTTTTTATTAACAAGTTGGCACCAATAAAAAAATGAAATTACTCAACATTATAATAACTATTTTAATCCTGGCTGGCTGCGGACAGGTTAACCAAAAGGAAAATCTTGATGTTTCTGAGGAACAACACCAAAATTCAGAGTCTGTTATACATCTTGAAAAACAACAAGAAAATTCAAAATTCCCAGATTGGCTAACACAATTATATCCAACTGAATTGAAGCTTGACTATCAAACAATCGGACAAGAGTTGATTAGCTTCCAAATCATTAATGACTCTGTGACCTATTGCATTTACAAACAAATGGATGGAGCTTGCGAAAGAAATCTTGTAGTATCATTTGTTGATAGAATGCAAAAAGAAGAATTAGAAATAGGAAACAATTGTGACCATGACCTGTCAAGACCTTCACATAGTTGGAAAAATTTTGAACTTAAATCATCAAATATCATTTTGACAACTCAGTTTACGGAATCGGTACATGACTCATTGATAGACGAAGATGGTTGGATGAAAAAAGAATATGACTTCTTGGAAGCAAAGACAACGGTTGATACAGGCATACAAGTATTCCAAATAAATCAACAAGGATTGATAATAGAAATAGATAAATAACTGGTGACAACAAAAAAGTATAAAGCATTAAAACGCTCAATATTTGAAGCGTTGGCGGTTATTAATAGAATAATAATTAATAATGGAAAATACTAAAATTAATAAATACATCTATTTAGGATTAAGTAGCATAACAATATTAATATCAGGATTCTTTGGGTATTTGTATTTAAGTGAATGGCACAAGGTTCAAATATTAAAATTAACAAATAATTACTCATTTGGTGCTGATCATAATCCATTTTTTTTTAAGACAGCTCAGATGTACTCTAATGTAATGTTAATATTTGGTGTATTCTTTTGCAGTCTAATTTTGCTTACTTTTTGGTCTACTATAAAAAAGAAAAAAGAAATGACTCTTTTATTAACTGGATTAACAGTATTAGCTATTATAATTGCATTCACAATCGGGAGTATTAAAGGATAAATTATAATAATAGATTCAATAAAAACAGCTGCTAACGTAACAAAAAA
>CAYLPA010000327.1:0-3298 GCA_964385385.1 uncultured Saprospiraceae bacterium
TTTATTTCACTTCATCACAGATTGCTTTAAAAGCATCGGGATTGTTCATTGCTAAGTCAGCAAGAACTTTCCTGTTAATCTGAATATTTTTAGCATGAAGTTTACCCATGAAAACAGAATAAGACATGCCTTCTACTCTTGCTGCGGCATTAATTCTCTGAATCCAAAGACTTCTGAAATTTCTTTTATTAACTTTTCTGTCGCGGTATGCATATAATTGTCCTTTTTCCCATGCATTTTTTGCAACTTTCCAAACATTTTTTCTACGGCCAAATTGACCTTTAGTTTGTTTGATGATTTTTTTTCTGCGTGCCCTTGAGGCAACGGCGTTTGTTGATCTTGGCATTTTTTTAATTTTTTACTTTAGCGTCCCCCAAATTACGGGGCTCTTAGGTGCTAAAAGCAAGTTTATAAATTTATTTATTTAACAAGCATTTCTTTTATATTAGCTTCATCTGTTTTATGAACCGTGGTAGAATGTGTTAAATTTCTTTTACGTTTCTTAGATTTCTTTGTCAGGATGTGGCTTTTATAAGCATGCTTTCTTTTCACTTTACCAGTACCTGTTAATTTGAATCTTTTTTTGGCACCGGATTTCGTCTTCATTTTTGGCATTACTTCCAGAATTTAATATTAATTTATTATTTATTTTATTTAAAATTTTATGAACAAATATTTTTTGCTGATTTTGTCGGCAGTATTATTTATTTTTTTGGAGAAATAATCATTATCATTCGTTTTCCTTCAAGTTTAGGCAATTTTTCTATTTTGCCGTACTCTTCTAATGCTTGAGCAAAACGCAAAAGAATAATTTCGCCGTTTTCTTTATAAACTATTGACCTTCCTTTAAAAAATACATCTAATTTTACTTTAGCTCCGTCTTGCAAAAATTTAATGGCATGTTTTAATTTAAAATTAAAGTCATGTTCATCGGTGTGTGGTCCTAAACGAATTTCTTTTAGAACAACTTTTGAACTTTTTGCTTTTAACTCTTTCTGTTTTTTCTTTTGTTCGTAAAGGAATTTTTTATAATCAATAATTTTACAAACAGGAGGATTTGCATTAGGAGAAATTTCTACTAAATCAAGCTCCAAATTATCAGCCATTTGAAGTGCTTCCCTAAATTGATAAATACCTACTTCAACATTGTTACCAACAAGTCGAACGACAGGGGAAGTTATTCTTTGATTGATTCTGTGAGGATCTTCTCTTTTTCTAAAATTTCTCTTGTGATGATAACCTCTTGTAAATTGTTGTGCTATGTTTTTGTCTCCTTATATTAATTAAAACTTGTTTTATTGCCTATTCGGCAATCATATCATTAATTTCACTATTAATCATTTCAACAAAGGCATCTAATTCCATTGTTCCGATATTGCCTTTAGATTGTTTTCTGACAGATATTGTGTTTTCTGATTCTTCCTTTTCACCGACAATCAACATAAAAGGGATTTTTTGAATTTCAGCATCCCTAATTTTTCTGCTTGTCTTCTCGTTTCTGTCATCAATCAGGCCGCGAATATCGTAATTATTTAAGTAACTACAAACTTTTTCAGCATATTTATTATATTTTTCACTGATTGGTAATATTTTAACTTGTTCAGGAGCAAGCCAAAGAGGAAATTTTCCTTCACAATGCTCAATAAGAACAGCTACAAATCTTTCCATAGAACCAAAAGGTGCCCGATGAATCATTACAGGACGATGTTTTTTATTGTCTTTTCCAACATATTCAAGTTCGAAACGTTCGGGTAAATTATAATCAACCTGAATTGTTCCGAGCTGCCATTGTCGTCCTAAAGCATCTTTTACCATGAAATCCATTTTAGGACCATAAAAAGCTGCTTCATCTTTTTCTATTGTATAATTAAGTTTGCTTTCTTTAGCAACATCAATAATTGCATTTTCTGCTTTTTCCCAATTATCGTCAGTGCCAATATATTTTTCTTTATTGTTTTTATCACGTAGCGAAATTTGAGTAGTAAATTCTTTAAAATCCAGAGCTTTGAAAATATGCATCACAATTCTCATAACGCCTTTAAACTCATCTTTAACCTGATCGGGAGTACAAAAAATATGAGCATCATCCTGAGTAAAACTTCTTACTCTGGTCAAGCCGTGTAATTCGCCGCTTTGCTCGTAACGATAAACAGTTCCAAATTCTGAATACCTTACAGGTAAATCTTTATAGGAGTGAATTTTGTTTTTATAAATTTCACAATGGTGAGGGCAATTCATGGGTTTAAGCATAAATTCTTCACCTTCGTTTGGAGTTTTAATTGGACGAAAAGAATCCTCGCCATATTTTTGATAATGCCCCGAAGTTATGAAAAGTTCTTTAGTACCAATGTGCGGAGTAATCACAGGAAGATAACCTGCTTTTTTCTGAACGCCCTTTAAAAAAATTTCAAGGCGTTCTCTGAGTTGAGCTCCTTTTGGCAACCATAAAGGCAATCCTTGTCCAACTTTTTGAGAGAAAGTGAAAAGCTCTAATTCTTTACCTATTTTTCTATGGTCTCGTTTTTTTGCTTCTTCAAGAAGTTCAAGATATTCTTGAAGCTCTTTTTGTTTTGGGAAAGTTATACCATAAATTCTGGTAAGCATTTTTCTTTTTTCATCGCCTCGCCAATAAGCACCTGCGACATTTAAAAGTTTTATTGCTTTAATACTGCCTGTGTTGGGAATGTGTGGTCCGCGGCAAAGGTCAGTAAAATTACCTGATTCATACAAAGTAATATCTCCATCTTCAAGCTCTTCTAAAAGTTCAAGTTTATATTCATCGCCCTTTTTTGTGAAATATTCTATAGCTTCTTTTTTTGATGTTTCTTTACGAATTAACTTTTGCTTAGTGCGGGCAATTTCAAGCATTTTGTTTTCGATTTTTTTAAAATCTTCTGATGAAATTGTTTTGTCGCCAAGGTCAATATCATAATAAAAACCAGCTTCAATATTCGGACCTATTCCGAATTTTGTACCGGGATAATGAAATTCAATGGCTTCTGCCATAAGGTGAGCAGAAGAATGCCAGAATGCTGCTTTCCCATTTTTATCATTCCAGGTTAATAGTTTTAAATCTGAATCTGAATTTATTGGGAGAGAAGCATCGCAAACTTCTCCGTTGATTTCTGCTGCCAAAACATTTCTTGCAAGTCCTTCGCTGATGCTAAGAGCAACTTCCATTGCAGTTACACCTTCGGGGAATTGTTTAATGCTGTTATCCGGTAATTTTATATCTATCATATTAATATTTACTTTCTGTAAAAAAAAGAGTTTGCAAATTTATAAAAAGTTTATTTCA
>CAYLPA010000328.1:0-3289 GCA_964385385.1 uncultured Saprospiraceae bacterium
AACAATAATTGAGCAGCAAACTGTTGCTCAATTTCGCTATTATCATATAATTGAATGATTGTAGATAATTTTTGAATATATTTAAGATTATCAGGATTTTTAAAATTGACAACAATAAGATTTAACAAAGTATCTGATTTTTCAAGAAACTCTAAAAACTTCCTGTGTAGAATAGTATCAATTTTAATATCATTAAGAGTTATTATTAATGGATTACAATCTTTTTTGTTTTTAATAAAATATTCAAAATATTTTGTTTCAGGATTTATTTTTTTTGTCTTAGCCGGGCTATAAAAATTAAAAAAATCAACAAAATCAGGCAAGTTGTTTTTTCCGACATTGGCAATAAAAAATTGTTTATCTGCTAAGCAGGAAAAAGGAATTATTCCATTTTTGTTTTTTACAAGAGTTATCGAAGATTCAATTAAATTTCTTTTAAATAATAAGTTGAAATCATTTTTAATTTTTTTCTCGGAATCTTCAACATTTAACTTTTGATAGTTTTCCAATCCAACCCATGATTTTGCAGAAAGAATTTTCCTGACTTTTCTATCAATTTCTTCAATAGAAATTATTTCTTCATCAATAAGTTTTTTGATTTTTGCCACAATATTTTGAACACTATCATTAACAATTAAAATATCAGCACCTGAATTAAAAGAATTTTCAATACTGCCAGTATTTGCTCTTGAAAAAACCAACCCATAAAAATTCAGGTTTTCATTCAAATAATTTTTTAATTCATCGTTGTTATTTTTATTATTAATCAATATGCATGAGAGTCCGGAATTAATTAATTTCTCGTAAGGATAAATATGTTTTTTATAATTAGCCGAACTGTCATCATTAATATTCGCAAACATTTCTAAGTTATTCAGCGAAGCAAGAATTTTTTCTTTTTGAAGTGCTGAAGTAAACTTCAAAGCTTTTTGCAGAACTCTTTTTTCAAATAAAGAATCGTTATTGTATTTTGATTTTTCGATTGAAACTGAAAAATTTATATGAACTCCCAACAATTTATTTTGTTGAACAATTATATTTCTGAAAACATCAAGCAATGAATCATTTGAAACTGCATCAATAGTTAGAGCTGTTGGAAATGAGATTATATCTTTCAAAAAATCTGCATAAGCATCTTTTGTTTGCATTCCAATTAATAAAGGAGTTTTGGAATAAGATTGGAATTTGTTTGTCAACAACACCTGATTTTTCAAAGAATCGCTTTCAAGAATCAAGCCTCCAATAAAAAATTTATTAATCCACAATTTAATTGAATCAACATCTACGGAAGATTGTTTAGAATTTTCAAGCATTATCAATTGCCCGACTTTTTCTTCTAAGCTCATGTTTTCAACCAAAGAATCAACCCATACAGATTGAACATTTAAAAATGGAGTTATGAATTCAGGCTTATCTTGCTTTGCAAAATAATATCTATAAGAAAAATAAAATCCTGTAACAATAAGGATTACGCCAATTATTAGATAATACCGATATTTTATAAAAAATGATTTTTTCAAGATTATTGAATTATAAACAAATCAAATTTACATTATAAATTATTTAATTTTTAAGGAGTTGAGAAAAGTTATTAACGGAATATATTTAAAAAAATTGTACTTTTGCCACATGCAAAAAAACACAACAAACATCCGTTTTTTATCAATAGAAAAATTAGAACTATTCTTACATAAAAACAACCACAAAGTATTTCGTGCAAAGCAAATTTATGAGTGGCTTTGGAAAAAATCAGCGAGAACTTTTGATGAAATGACAAATATTTCCAAAGACTTGCGACAACTTTTAAAAGATAATTTTGTTATTAATGCTTTGGAAATAAATTCTGTACAAAAAAGCAAAGACAGTACTATAAAAACTTTGTTTTCTACATATGACGGAAATCTTGTGGAAGGAGTTCTTATCCCGACAAAAAAAAGAATGACTGCTTGCATTTCTTCTCAAGTTGGCTGTAATTTAGATTGTAATTTTTGTGCTACCGGAAAAATCGGTTTTAAAAGAAATCTTTATTTTGATGAAATCTATGACCAGCTTGCAATTATTTCAAAACAGGCTATAGAAAATTATAATATTCCCGTTTCAAACATAGTTTATATGGGAATGGGAGAACCATTGCTCAATTACAAAAATGTTTTAAAATCTATTGAGATGATTACCTCTCCAAACGCTTTAGCAATGTCGCCCTCAAGAATTACGGTTTCAACTGTAGGCATTCCAAAAATGATTACAAAACTCGGTGATGATAATGTGAAATTTAATCTTGCTTTTTCGCTTCACACTGCAAATGAAAAAAAACGAAATTCAATTATCCCAATCAGTAAAAATGAATCATTAAAAGATATAACATTTGCTCTAAAAGATTATCACTCTAAAACTAACAACAGAATATCCATAGAATATATTCTTTTCAAAGATTTTAACGATTCTCTCGAAGATGCTAAGGAATTAGCAGAATTTTGTAAAAGCTTTCCCGTAAAAATTAATATTATTGAATATAACAATGTTAAAGGTTCTGTATTTCAAAAAAGCGAAACACAAAAAATGGATGCTTTTATAGAGTTTCTTGAAACTAAAAATCTTATTGTAAATGTTCGCAGAAGTAGGGGGCAAGATATTGATGCTGCCTGTGGTCAATTAGCAAATACAATTTTGAAATAAAAATTTGTTAATCCCCTAAATATTCAACCAGACTATAAAAATCATAATCTTTCAAGCAAGCACTACCTCCAAGGTCGGGCATATCAATTACTGTTGCACAGCTAACAACCTCAGCATCTAATTTTTCAAATAGTTTTATTGCTGCCAGAAATGTTCCTCCTGTTGCAATCAAATCATCAATCACAACAACTCTATCGCCTTTTTTTACTGAATCTGAATGTATCTCAAGACTGTCCTCTCCGTATTCTAATTTATAGCTTTCAGAAATAGTATTTGCAGGTAATTTTCCCGGTTTTCTAACTAAAACAAATCCGCAATTTAACATTTGAGCAAGTATTCCTCCAACAATAAATCCTCTTGCCTCAATACCTGCAATGTAATCTACTTTTTTATCTTTATAATAGTCATAAAATTTTTGAGTAAGATAATTAAGGGCTTCTTTATTCTTAAATAAAGTTGTTACATCATGAAACAGAATACCTTTCTTAGGAAAATCTGGAATATCTCTTATATATTTCTTTAAATTCATATTTAATAAAGCATTTTTTGATTAAGATTAAAAACCATAAAATTACAAAATCTAAATTGATGACAAATATTATTTTTAAGATTT
>CAYLPA010000329.1:0-3279 GCA_964385385.1 uncultured Saprospiraceae bacterium
TATAACAATACATAAACCCCTATTTTAGCAACCAGTTTATTTCAATTAAACCTAAAATCGCAAATTTGTTTATTAGAAACTTCAATATTTTGTTCTAACAAATTAAGAAATTTGTTTTTATAATTCTCATAATAATTCGAAGCAACTTCTACGGGAAATATTCTACTTTGATTAATTCCTTTAATATATATAGTACTTCCATCTTCAGTGTTTTTTAATAGTATCTTATTCATTAACAACATACCTTTCTGATGGTTAATTATTAAAAATAAGGCATTTTTGCTACCTCCATCATCCAAAAGAACAGGTCGTACATAGGTTTTTTGATTATTACTTACTTTAATTTCTTTAACTAATTTATCTTTAATTGATGTCATGTAATCTTGTGCATTACGATAATCAGCCATTCCTCTTGTTGTAAATTCTTCAATGAACTTACGAGTTTTATGGTCTGAATTATAAGATGCACTTGTAAACCTATTATGTATGAAATAGTGGTGAAAAAAGCAATACTTCTGTACGATATAAATTCATTAAATAATGTAAATCTTCCATCTTAACATTTGTATAAGTGAATGGATCAAGAAAGAAAAATTTAGGTATTTTAAGTTTTTCGGGCTTTCTCAATAATCTTGGTAACAAATCTTCATATTTACTATTTTCTATTGTAATATGAATTAAATTTTCATCATACTTCGTTGATTTGAGTTCCTTTTTAAGGTTTTCAATATTATCAGAATTTTGGTCATTAAATAAGATAAATATTTGCAAATTTCTCTTTTGTTTTAATTGAGGAGCAGTTAAAATATATTTCAACTTCTCTAAAAGAATAATTGGACTACCATTTTCCTTTCCATTTTTCCTGGACCACAAAATAAATCTGCAATTAAACAAGTCTTATAAGACATCAATAATCTAGGGAGATATCCACTGATATACTCTTCATATATCTTAGTTTTAGCTGACGTTATCGCTGTCTGTTTGTTAAAAAAACCTATGCCTTTCATTTGCATATATTTATCAATATTAAACTCAAAAGTATAGTTAATTTTTCAGATTAGCACAAAGTTACATAATTGTTTTATTAATTCGTTATGTAAACACAAGGTAATTATTTAATTCGCTGTTGGAAGTAGTTTTTATTTTGGTTCAAGAAACATCACATAATCATAGCTTTCATTCAAATAATTTGCTAAGGTGTCAAGATCTTTCCACATACTTTCCGGCATCATAACATATCCCTTCATAGTTGCACCATAAGATTTGTAAAAGGTCGTACCTATTTCCTGAAAGTACTTTTCCTGTACTTCTTTTGAAAACCTGATACCGAATTCCCCGTCTTTGTTCAACTGCGAGAACATGTAACCGTTAGCCGAAGTGTAAGGCATTGTTTTTCCTTTCCTATCAAACCTTGGACATTTTGCAACTAATTTATCATACAGTGCTAATTTCTTTTCCCACATATATTTTTTTTAGATAAAGCTAACTTGCAAATAATTACCACAATTATATATTTTGCCATCAGCAGCATTGTAGATAATTATATCCTTTTTGCCAAAATTAATTTCAAATAGTAAACTATCAAAGATAATTAATCTGTTTATTGTTTAATGTTTTATTTTTGTATTTACTTTTATTATTAAATTAGCTAATCAATAATCGTTAATAAAAATGACCAAAATTTTTCTCATCATTTTGCTTTCTGTATTTATTTTCAATACTCAATTGTTAGCACAAACAGAAGAAAAAGCTCTTTATAAAAAAAAGGTTAATACTTATTTGAAACTAAAAAAAAGGGGTTCAACAATAGCCCTTTTGGGTGGAGGTGTTACTTTGGCAGGAGTAATAATGGTTTCTACTGTTGAATGGCAAACACAAAAAACTTCAACAGGAACAAATATATCTACTAATGACCCACAAGGTATTTGGGGGATTTTATGCATAGTTGTTGGAGTTCCTGTTAGTGCTACAGGATTAGTTTTGGGAAAAATCGGTTATAGTAATGCTATTAAATATCAAAAAAAATTAAGCGGGCTTTCAATGGGGGTTAATTTTTCTCCACAACAAAAAGGAATATCTCTGGTATATAAATTCTAAGTAAGTTTGCAAGGTAGAAAATATTGGCAGTCCTACGGATTTGCTTCGCTTCATAGGCAGTATACAATAAGCAACGAGATTCAAGAAATCCTACGGACGAAGCAAACTTCGCGAGATACGAGAAACAAGATACGAGAGCCGAGATTCGAGAAACGAGAAACAAAAATTTAATTAAAATGAAAAAAACACTTATTTATTTATTACTATTATTTCCATTATTTTCAAATGCACAGTTTGATAATTATTTTCTAAATAAAACTCTACGCGTAGATTATTTTCGTACCGGAAACGACACATTAGAATATGTTTCATTTGACGAAATGATTGAAGAAAAATTCTGGGGTGGATCAAAAATCAACCTGATTGATACCTTTAATTACGGAAATTTCAAATTTGAAGTTACTGACAATTCATCTGGAAAAATTATTTACTCAAGAGGATATTGTACTTTGTTTAACGAATGGAAAACTACTGAAGAAGCCAAAACCACATGGAAAACTTTTTCGGAAACCGTGGTTTTTCCTTTTCCGAAAAACAACATTACAATAAAATTTTTCAGCAGAACTAAGAACAACAACTGGAATCTTAAGTTTACCTATAATGTTGATCCAAACAATTATTTTATTTCCAAAGAACAAAAATTAAAATGCAATTCTTTTCAGGTTGTAAACTCAGGCGACCCTGCTCAAAAACTTGACATCGTTATCATTCCCGATGGTTACACAAAATCCGAAATGAAAAAATTTAAAAAAGATTGTGAACGTTTTGCTGGCTATATTCTGAACACCTCTCCTTTTTCCGAAAATAAAAATAAAATAAATATTTGGGGAGTTGAAGCAATTTCAGAAGAGTCGGGAACAGATATCCCTAACAAAAACATCTGGAAACAAACCATTTTGAATACATCATTTTGCACCTTTGATTCAGAGCGTTACTTGACAACTCCCGATAACAAAACTGTGAGAAGTGTTGCAGCAAATGCTCCTTATGACCAAATTTTTATCCTTGTAAATAATGACATTTATGGCGGAGGCGGAATTTTTAATTTTTATTCCGTTGCATCAAGCAACAATAAAAGTTCTGACTTTTTGATGATTCATGAATTTGGTCATGCCTTTGCCGGCTTGGCTGATGAATATTATTCTTCTGACGTTTCTGTTCAGGATTACCATCCTTTGAATA
>CAYLPA010000330.1:0-3263 GCA_964385385.1 uncultured Saprospiraceae bacterium
CCTTCAGATACTGTTAGTTTCGAAAAAGTTCTAATGTATTATACTTTAAAATGCAATCCTGCTCAAAGCCCCGCTTGTGGCGAATGGGATTATCTTACTTATACTCATTTGTATGAACATACAGGAGTTCTTGATTCTGTACAGCAATGGCATGCAAACTTTGAAGTGGATGGAATAAGCCCCGATTCTTTTATGTATAGCAACAGTCCTACTTGGAAACATAAAGCCGGATTTGAATATTTCAATCAAACTACACCAACAGATACTGCATTAATCGGTGTAGGAAATGTTTATGGAACAATTCCAATCAGCAATAACGGAAATGATGAGAGATTACTTTTCCTATGGAAAAAAGCTGAGTTGATAAGTGCAGGTCTTGGCAGTGATTCAATCACAGGGATTAGATTAAAATTAAATAGTATTGGAGGAACATTCAAAAATCTTACTCTAAGACTTAAAAACACTCAATCTGACTCTATTACTTACGATAATTTACTGCTTGATGGATTTACTACAGTTTATAAAAGAAATACTTTGTTTTCAAATAATGGTTGGATAACTATTCCTTTCGCTTTTCCTTTTCATTGGCTCGACACTCTAAATCTTCTTATAGACTTCAGCTACGAAAGTTATGATGGAACTTCCAACTATGTGTTTTCTTTAGACACATTAAATTATATTTGTGGTGCTTATTCTTCTGATAAAGATAATTTTCTTTCTTTCACCGGACCCGATTATTTAAGTGTTCCTGTTGATTCAATTTCAAAGATTGACAGTTTGATAACTATTTCATGTTGGGTGAATGGCGACCCACAAATTCAACCCCAAAGCGATGCCTTATTTTTCGCAAAAGATGCAAACAATAAAAAAGTTCTTAATGTTCATCTTCCTTGGGGAAATGGAAATATTTACTGGGATGCCGGAAATGATGGCGGCTCAGTTGATAGAATATATAAAGCATCAGGCTCTACTAACGTATATAAAGGAAAATGGAATCATTGGGCATTTACAAAAAATGCTCATACCGGTTCAATGAAAATATATTTGAATGGTGTTCTTTGGCATAGCGGAACAGGAAAAATCAGAGATATGAGTGGAATAGTTAATTTCAAAATTGGTTCCGGTAATAATAAAAATTATTATGATGGTTTTATTGATGAATTCAGAGTTTGGAATGTAGAACTTAGCCAAAGCGATATACAGGCTTGGATGTACAAAAACCTGAACAATTCTCATCCTAATTATTCTAACTTAATTTCTTACTACAAATTTGATGAAGGTTCGGGAATTACAACTGCCGATTTAAGCCCTTCAGGTATTAATGCAAATTTACTTGGACTTCCTGAATGGAAGAATTTTGAAGGAGTAAACAGAGTTAAAAATTTCACATTGATGAACCAAAGACCACAAATGGTTTTTGAAGTTGGAAATTATAATCCTGCAAATCTTGATTCTGTTATTGTGATTGATTCTGTTTTAAATCCGCAAAAAATGCTTGTTCTTTTCAGTGATACAATTCATCCCAATATTCCTACTGACACTATCTATCCATGGCAAGTTAGCTATAATTATTTGTTCAACTCTCTTGGCAATATCTACGATTCTACTTTAGCAGCCTATGATTCTTTGATTTATAAAACTATGCACTCATATTTTGATCCTCCTTTTGAAATTATTAACCGCTTTGAAATTGGAAGATTTATTACTCCTTACGGAATTGGTCTTGATTTGGGCAACGATGGTTTTACATGGATTTATGATGTTTCGGATTATGTTCAACTTTTAAAAGATTCGGTTCATATCAAAGCAGGAAACTGGCAAGAGCTGTTGGATTTGAAATTTCTAATGATTCAAGGAACTCCTGAAAGGGAAGTTAAAAAAATTGAAACTTTATGGAAAGGAAGTTTCAGTTTAAAGAATTTTGAAAATACTGTAACAGCAAAAACCATTTCTCCCGACACATCCGCTAAAATGTTTAGGCTGAAAGCACGAGCTACCGGGCATCAATTTAGTAATGCTACTAACTGTGCTGAATTTTGTCCAAAAATTCATAGTGTTAAAGTAAATAATTCAACAATTGCAAGTTGGCAGATTGTTCAGGAATGTGCCGATAATGCGGTTTATCCTCAGGGTGGAACATGGATTTACGACCGTGCCGGTTGGTGTCCGGGTGCATTAGGAAAAACTCAAAATATTGAAATAACAGATTTTGTTACAATCGGTGATACTTTTAATATTGACTATAATTCTCAATACGACCTTTATGGAAATTATATTTTTGAAGGGCAGCTTGTATCTTATGGAAACGCAAATTTTCAAAACAACGCTTCAATCGAAGATGTGATTGCTCCTAATAAATTCAAATATCATCTACGCTACAATCCGATTTGTGGAAAACCAATTATAAAAATAAAAAATTCAGGCTCCAATGATTTAACATCTTTGGCTATAAACTATGGTCCCGATGGCGTTAATCAAGTTTTTAACTGGACAGGGAATCTTAAATTTACCGAAACCGCAGAAGTAACACTCGACCCAATTAACTGGACAAACTGGACAGGCAAAAAAACATTTTCGGTTTCTCTAAGTAATCCAAATGGAGCTACTGATGAATATTCGTATAATAACTCAATGGCTGTTGATTTTGAAACTCCACCGCAATACCCTAATATTTTTCAGTTTTGGTTGAGAACAAACAATGCAGGAAGTGAATCATCCTACACTTTGAAAGATGCTACGGGAAATATTATGTATTCAAGAAGTGGATTATTAAGCAACAGTTGGTATAAAGACACTTTTAATCTTGCTGATGGATGCTATACTTTCCAAATTAAAGATTCGGGAGATGATGGAATAGATTTCTGGGCAAATAGCGATGGCATTGGTTCAGCAAGATTCAAATATATTAACGGTCAAACACTCCGCGTTTTTGATGGTGATTTTGGAAAAGAATATTCTTGTCAGTTTACTGTTGGATTCTTGCTTAACAATGATGAAATTGAAGATGAAACTAATTTGAATATTTTCCCTAATCCTGCCAAAGACAAAATTAATGTTTCTTATGTTTTAAAAGAAAATCAGGATGTAACAATTATTATCAGAGATGTTACCGGGCATATTATTCATAAAGTCGAAAGAAAAAACTCCCTGAATGATATTGTTGAATTCGAACTTTTTAAATATGAACAAGGAATTTATTTCTGTACGGTAGTAACAAATAACAAAGCTATTACTAAGAAATTTGTGTTGATGAAGTAAATAAA
>CAYLPA010000331.1:0-3252 GCA_964385385.1 uncultured Saprospiraceae bacterium
TATATGCCAATTATTATCCAATCGAGGTTTGTTAGTATCATTGCTTTTTTTATTTCTGTTTTTTAGGCTTTCAAATTTATAATTTAATTTATTAATAATAAATATTTTTTTCACCAATTAAACTTTTTGCTCATTTTTGTTGTCTATATAAAAGTGAAAAATAAATATCTAAATTAATATGTAACAATTCATGTAATTATAGAGTAAAACCATGTTTGTTTAATGGAATAACTTGTATTTTATTTTTTTAAAATAATATTTATTAAATATATTTAAAATGTTTACAAAATTTTTCAACTCCACAAAGCTTATAAAAAGAGGAATTATTTATACATCCTTAATTATTTTATTAATTATCATTGTTTTACAATCCTGTTATAAGGATAAATTTAATTTTGATAGTATGACATCAACTGAGTTGAATGCTAATTGGGCAGTTCCTCTTGTTAAGTCAACATTAACAATTGCAGATTTAATTGATGAAACTTCAACAACTTTAACTGAGGACCTTGACCATTTTTTAACTTTGGTTTATACAAACAGGATATTATCAAAACTTGCTAATGAAATGATTGAAATTCCTGATGAAGTAATAGATACAACTATTTATTTTTCTTATCCGATAAACTTGCCACCGGGAGATAGCACTACTGAATCCTTTGTTTATACACAAGCATTTAATACACCAAATAACGAAATTATTGACAGTGTTTATATTAAATCCGGAACTTTTCATTTTTATGCTAAAGGCTATATGAATCATAATGGAAAAGTTGTTGTTACTATTCCCGGTTTAAGAAAAGATGGTGATGTTTTCCAGGATACTTTAAGATATATTTATACTGGAAGATTACCAGTGATTGTTGATACAAAATATGATTTGTCAGGTTATATAATGAAATTGGTTCATATGGGTGGAAACAATAATCAATTAAAAGAATATGTTTCTATAACCGGCTATGCAGATACTCTTAAAGATAAATCTCCATATAAATTTATAACAACCAAAAGTATCAAGGATTTAGAATATACTAAGGTTTTCGGATACTTTGGTCAATATGATTATAATTTTGAAGTGGAAAAGCTTAGAATAAAAATGTTTGAAGAAATATCAAAAGGTATGCAGATTCTTGAAGACCCGAAATTTAATCTTATATTCAAAAATTCTTTTGGAATGCCTATTCAAGCAAGTTTTATAGAATTTACTGCACATCATTTTCCTGTAGAAGTTCCGATAACAGGTCCCGGATTACAAAATATTAATGTTTATTATCCATTTTATAATCAAATTGGTCAGGAAATTACTACGATTCATACATTAGATAAAAATAATTCAAATGTTAAAGATGCTTTTAATATAAACCCCAAATATATAAACTATAAAATTGATGCGAAATCAAATCCTTCGGGTGTAGTAACTCAAAATTTTGCCCTTGACTCAAGTCGTTTTATAGTTGATATGGAAGCTGAACTTCCTCTGTTTGGAAGAGGTTGGGGATTTGTTTTGCAAGATACTAATGAATTTAATTTTGAAGAGGATATCGGAGATATAGAAGAAATTGAATCTGTTGAGTTTAGAATTAATGCAAATAATGGTTTTCCTGCCGATGGAATTGTTCAGGTGTATTTTACTGATACAAATTATGTTGTTCTTGATTCTCTTCTTAATCCTTTAGAGCAAATACTTAGTACTGCAATTCCGGGAGGACCTCCCACTTATCGTGTTCTTGAAAAAACAAATAAAACTACTTCAATAGTTTATGATAGAGCAAGATTGGATAAAATATTTCATACAATGAAAATAATTACTAAAGCCGAATTTTCAACAGTAAACAACGGAGGAACTATTGTTAAAATATACTCAGATTATGGAGTTGATGTTAAAGTTGGAGTGAAAGCAAAAGTGAATGTTGATTTATAATATAAATTTAAATTTTAAGTAATGAATTACAGAAAAATTAAAATATATCATTTCTTTTTAGCATTATTGTTTGTTTCATCATTGGCATTAAATAAGACATCATTTGCCCAGCAATCTCTTACTTTGCAATATTTAGAGCCAATTCAAAACAATTACACAAATCCTGCATTTATTACGGATTATGAATGGCATGTTGGAATGCCCTGCCTTTCATCATTAAGCTTTCAATATGGAAACAGCGGATTTAAATACACTCATTTAGTTGTTACAAGAGAGGACGATTCAACATATCTTGATTTAGACAATTTTATTGATGTATTAAAAAAGAAAAACAATTTATCTGTTGAATTGCAGGAAGAGCTATTGAGTTATGGAATGAAATACTGGGATTATTATTTTACATTCAGCGCTAGCGACAAAGTTTCAGCTTATTGGAACTATCCAAAAGATTTTTTCGAATTTGTAATAAAAGGTAATGGAGAATTTCTTGGGGAGACTGCCAATTTTAATGACATGGCTCTAAAAGTTACTCATTATCGTGAATATGCTCTCGGTGCGGCCCGCGAATTAAACAGCCAGTGGACAGTTGGAGCTAAAGCAAAACTGCTTTTTGGCAAATCTAATATTTTAGCTAAAGATATTGATGCCAGCATCTATACTGACCCTACTTCTTTTGATTTGGAAATAACTACCAATGTTAATGTTAATACTTCAATACCTCAGGCATTAACTGATAGCGATGTTGATTTTGATTTTGGAAATTATTTCTGGAATAGGAAAAATTTTGGTTTAGCTCTCGATTTAGGTGCTATTTATAAATATAACGATGAAATCACTATCTCAGGAAGTTTGATAGATTTCGGTTTTATAAACTGGAAATCAGATGTGAAAAATTTTAAAAATGAAAATGTTATCTGGACTTTTGAAGGTATTGATGTTAATGATTTTATTGGGAAAAACGATAGTACTGTTAAAGCGAATTTAGAAACCTTTAAAGATTCAATTGCTGATAAATTTATGATTGATGAATCATCAGATAAATATTTCAGTGCTTTAACAAGTAAAATTTATTTAGGTGGAACTTATTCTTTGTCCGATGACGAAGTTATAGGATTATTAACTCGTTCATTTATTTTTAATGGTCGTTTACATCCATCAATTACTGCCTCATACAATCGTAAACTTCATGAAATGATTAGTGCTACTGCAAGCTACACCATTATAAACAGAAATTTTGGAAATGTTGGATTAGGATTTGTTTTTAATTGGAAACAACTTCAGGTGTATGCTGCTACTGATAATATTTTTGGATTATTTATGCCCGATAAATC
>CAYLPA010000332.1:0-3251 GCA_964385385.1 uncultured Saprospiraceae bacterium
GAGCCGGTATTAATGAAAAATTCTTCATTTGAAAAATCAACATCTGAAACATCTTGCATTTTAAGTTTTATAGTTGAATCAGATTTATCAGATTTTAAAACTTCAGCTTGATGTTCACCATCTATTGCAATAAAATGTGCTTTTTCTTCAATGATGCCAAGGAATTTTGCAAATGCAACAACACATCTTCCGCCATTACCGCACATTGTTCCTTCTTTGCCATCGGAATTAAAATAAATCATTCTGAAATTAAAAGGCTCACTGTTTCTAAGTAAAATCAATCCATCTGCACCTACTCCAAATCTTCTATTACAAAATTTGGCAATCGAATCTTCATCATAATTAAACTTCAAGTTTCTATCATCAACTATAATAAAATCGTTTCCTATTCCATGATATTTATAAAATACACACTCCATTGTTTATCACTAATTTTCAAACTCTTTTTTATTTACAGGAATTAATGGCATAAAATCACCAACATCTTTAATTAAATAAAAACTACCCAAATAATCCAAATACAAATTATCGTTTATAAATCTTAATTTCAAATTATTATATTGATAAATTCCGAACAAAATTATTCTGTTATTAATCATTTTATAGCCATTATAATTTATTGGAGATTTCCAAAATTCAACATGAAAAACATTCTTGTTACTTTCATTAATAATGTTTTCAGTTAACAAAGAATCGAGTTTTTTATCTGATTTATTATTTTTGTTTGATTTCCCCGAAACACTAATATTTTTCACAAAAAGTAATTCATCTTTCATTACTACAAAATCTTCGTCCTTGTCTTGAATCATTTTTTTAACTCGATTTATTGAATCAATTCTAAGGGAGTCTTGATATGTATAAGAATTAATATTTGTATCCGAAAGAGAATCATCAGTTTTTAGATTGTTTTTAGGAATTTTATATTTTGAAGGTGTATATTTTACTTTTGTTGTTGTTTTCTCTGAATTTTCATCAGAATTCTTTTTTCCATTATTAAAAAAACTTCCTGTTTTAGTTTGAATATCAATGCTCTTATTAGCGTTCTTATAATTCAACAATAGAAGAATCAAAATGCAAATAATAATTCCAGCAAGCAAGCCCACGAAAAAATATACTATTCTATTATGTTTATTTATCATTTTATTATGTTCAGAAAAATATTAATTTGCTATCACGTTTAGAAAACTGTCAAATAACAACAAATAATTGAAATACAAATGTAATAAAATCATTATTTACAAAAATGAAATATGTCTAAAAAGATTAACTTTTTTTAACAAAATAAAAATACGCTTTTAAATTCATTAACGTTAATTGCAATAGAAAAAAAGAAAAAAATTAAATAATAGCATAGGTACAATTTTTGATATGGTCTTAACTTAATTTTTAAAATACAAGAATAAAAAACATATTTCCATGAATACAAAAAAAATATTTTCAATCTTATTAATAGCATTTGTAGGAGCTGCATTTGCTTTAGGTTTAAATAAATTATTTAGCAAAAACCAACAAGTACAAGTCAATTATCAGCAGGAACAATTTCCTGTAAGTCAAGCTTCCTATTTTCCTGAAAAGCAAATTATCGCACCAGATTTTGGGGCAGCAGCAGAAAAAACAATACATTCAGTTGTTCATATAAAAACTCAATATCAACAAAGAAGTAATATTTACGACGATTTTTTTGGCTCAGGAAATCCCTTTAATTTATTTGGAGCACCACAAAACAAATATAATTCACCTTCACCAATCATGGGTTCAGGTTCAGGAGTAATTATCTCCGATGATGGTTATATTGTTACAAATAATCACGTTGTTCAGGATGCAAATCTTATTGAAATAACTCTTAACGACAAAAGAACCTATGAAGCAACAATTGTAGGAACTGACAAATCTACCGATTTGGCACTTATTAAAATCAAAGAAAATAATCTTCCTCCAATTTCTTTTGGAAATTCAAATAATTTACAAATAGGAGAATGGGTTCTGGCAGTTGGTAATCCCTTTAATTTAACATCAACAGTAACAGCAGGGATTGTTAGTGCAAAAGCACGAAATATAAATATTTTAGGCTCGAGTTCTGCTGTTGAATCTTTCATCCAAACCGATGCCGCAGTAAATCGTGGCAACAGTGGAGGAGCTTTAGTTAACACCACAGGAGAACTTGTAGGAATAAATGCAGCAATAGCTTCCAACACCGGAGCATATACAGGCTATTCTTTTGCTATTCCTTCAAACCTTGTAAAAAAAGTTATGGATGACCTGTTGGAATTCGGTGAAGTTCAAAGAGCTTTTATTGGAGTTAATATAATTGATTTAGACAGTAAACTTGCCAAAGAAAAAGGTATTGATAAAATAAAAGGAGTTTTTGTTTTTGAAACTACAGAAAATGGAGCTGCAAAAGATGCAGGTATTAAAGAAGGAGATGTTATTACAAAAATTAATAATATTGAAGTAAATAGTAAATCCGAATTAATAGAAGCAATAGCTCAATATAGCCCCGGCAACAAAATTAATGTTACTGTTAACAGAGATAATAAAAATAAAAATTTCAATATTACTCTTAGGAACTCTTATGGAAACACTCAAATTATTAAAAGAGAAAAGAAAAACATTGTTAGCCTTTTAGGCGCAAACTTTCAAAGGATTTCTAAAGAAGAAAAAGATAAACTTAGTATTAATAATGGGCTTAAAATCATAAAACTCGAAACAGGAAAACTAAGAAGTGCAGGAATAAAAGAAGGATTTATTATTACAAAAATTGATAAAAAACCAATTTACACAACAGACGATATTAAAAAGGGTTTAAATAATAAAAAAGGCGGAGTTTTGATAGAAGGAATTTATCCAAATGGCATGAGAGCTTATTATGGCTTTGGTTTATAAACACATAACTTTTGTTAAAAAAAATATTAAAATTAATATCGAATTATTTTGGGTTTTTTAATATATTTTCTTAAATTTGTAAACTAATTTTAGTTAAATGCAAAGACCTTGCTTACAGACTGAAGAGATAAAGGAAAGATTATATGAGACAATTAAAAATTAGTAAATCTATAACAAACAGAGAAACAGCATCCCTTGATAAATATTTACAGGAAATTGGTAGAGAAGAATTAATTACAGCCGACGAAGAAGTTTCCTTAGCACAAAAAATAAAAGCCGGAGATCAATTAGCATTAGAAAAACTTACTAAAGCTAATTTGCGTTTTGTTGTATCTGTTGCCAAACAATATCAAAATCAAGGATTAAGT
>CAYLPA010000333.1:0-2009 GCA_964385385.1 uncultured Saprospiraceae bacterium
TTTTTATAATTTTGCCGTCCATTTTAAAATACAAATATTTAAATAAAATTTAAAAAAGAAAATTCATGTTAAAACGTTACGAAACCGTTTTCATTATGACTCCCGTTTTGTCTGATGAACAGATGAAGGAAACGGTAAAAAAGTATGATGATTTTCTCACCAGCAAAGGTGCTAAAATTCATTTTAAAGATTATTGGGGCTTAAAAAAATTAGCTTACCCAATCCAAAAAAAATCATCAGGTTTTTATCAGGTAATTGAGTTTGAAGCAGAAGGAACCATTATTGCTGAATTTGAACTGACATTTAAACGAGATGAAAGAATTATTCGTTTTCTTACTGTTGCTTTGAATAAACATGCAGTTAAGTATAATGAAAAGAAAAGAGTAAAAACTTCCGAAAAAACTAGTGTTTAATTCTTAAATCAAAAAAAAATGGCAGATAAAGAATCAGAAATAAGGTATTTAACTCCGATAGCAGTTGATACAAAAAGAAAAAAATATTGCCGCTTCAAAAAAAGTGGTATTAAATACATCGATTACAAAGACCCTAATTTCTTAATGAAATTTGTGAACGAACAAGGTAAAATTTTACCGAGAAGATTAACAGGAACTTCAATTAAATATCAGCACAAAGTTGCACAAGCTGTGAAAAGAGCACGACATATAGCACTTATGCCTTATGTTGGAGATTTACTAAAATAGGAGAATAAAAGATGGAAGTTATTTTAAAAAAAGATATAATAAGTTTAGGATATGCTAACGATATAATTGTTGTTAAAAACGGTTACGCTAGAAACTATCTTATTCCTCAGGGCTTTGCTATTCCTGCAGATAAAACTAACAAAAAAATCCTTGCTGAGAATTTAAAACAAAAAGCTCATAAGGATGAAAAAATTATTACAGAAGCTTCTGACCTTGCTAAAGCTTTGGAAAGTATTGTTGTGAAAATTGGTGCTAAAACCGCTTCAACAGGAAAAATATTTGGCTCAGTTAACAATATTCAAATTGCTGATGCAATAAAAAAACAATTCGGTTATGATATCGACAGGAAAAAAATTGCTGTGGATGGTGATTCCGTTAAAGAAGTAGGAACTTATAAAGCGAAAATCCATCTTCATAAAGATGTGAATTTTAACATTGACTTTGAAGTTTTTTCTGAATAAATTTTTAATTAAAAATATTACTTATTTCCTGCCTTGATTTTTTTAAGGCAGGTTTTTTTATATATTAGCAACAATTTTTATTATAAATATGATTTCAATAAATCAAATAAAACATATCAACTCGCTTAAGCAAAACAAATTCAGAAAAATTCATAAGGAATTTATTGCTGAAGGTGAAAAAACTGTTGCCGATATTCTTAGCAGTAATTTTGAAATTTCAAGCATCTTTGCTCTCGAAGAATGGCTCGAAAAAAATCAAGATAATTGTAAAGAAATTGAAGTTGAACAAATATCCGAAAAAGAATTAAATAGAATAAGCTCTCAAAAAACTCCAAACAAAGTTTTGGCTGTTGTCAAAATTCCTGAAAATAAAATTGATTTTAAAACAATATTCTCCGATTTGATTTTGATGCTTGACAACATTAATGACCCGGGGAATTTAGGTACGATTATTCGCATTGCTGATTGGTTTGGAATTAAAAATATTATTTGTTCTGAAAACACTGTTGATTTATATAATCCAAAAGTTGTTCAGGCAACAACAGGTTCTATTGCCAGAGTAAAAGTTTATTATACAGAACTCAAGGAATTCCTGCAAAAAACTCCAGAAAATATAACTGTTTATGGCACTTTGCTTGAAGGTGAAAATATCTCAAAATCGAAACTTAAAAAAACTGGAATAATAATAATTGGCAGCGAATCGCATGGAATTTCAAAAGAGCTTTTCCCGTTTATTAAAAAGAAAATAAAAATCCCTGAATATCTTACAAAAACAGATACACAAAAAGCAGAATCTTTAAATGCTTCGATAGCTACAGCAATTGTTTGCTATGAGTTTAGAAGAAAT
>CAYLPA010000333.1:2109-3239 GCA_964385385.1 uncultured Saprospiraceae bacterium
TACATCAACAGGAGAAAAAATTGGTTGTACTTGCTCTTCTCAGGGCAATGAGAGCAAATGTGAAAATTTCGAAAAACATAATGCGAAGAATTCCTAAAATTCCTATTCGTTTTTTTATGATTACTAAAATTGTTGTTTGCTAAGTTTAGTTTTCTTCCACAAGAATTTCATTAATTCCTTCGGTGAAAAATGTTTTAATATTTCCGTTTTCATCCGAATAAATCAGATAGGCGTCAATTTGCTTGTTTTTAGATAAGAAAGTCTTTGTCTTTTCTAAACCCATCACCATGAAGGAAGTTGCATATGCATCGGCGGAAGAACAATCATCAGTAATAACAGTAACGCTTAAAAGTGAATGCTGAACAGGATAGCCTGTTTTTGGATTTATTGTATGTGAATATTTAATTCCGTCTTTAATATAAAACTTGCGATAATTTCCCGATGTTGCCAGAGCTTTATTTTTAAGAATAATTTTTGCTTTAAGTTCTCTTTCATAATTACCATCATCAGAAGGTTTGTCAATTCCTACAAGCCAAAATTTGTCATCATCTTTTTTGCCTTTTCCGATAATTTCGCCACCAATTTCGACAAGATAATTTCCTATGCCCTTAGATTCTAAAAATTCAGCAATGACTTCAACAGAATATCCTTGTGCGATTGCATTGAAATCAATTTTAATTCTTGAATCTTTTTTTGAAATTTTGTTATCAATAATGCTGATAAGATTACTGTTAACAAACTTCAGTAGACTGTCAATCATAGCACTGTCAATGCCTGCTTTGTTTTTCAAACCAAATCCCCATGCATTTACCAAGGGACCGACAGTAATATCAAAAGCTCCTTTTGTTTTATTGTAAATCTCTTTTGAAATATTAAAATTGTCAATAAATATTTTATCAAGAACAGCAGTTGAATCGTTTCTGTTTACTCTAGAAATAATTGACAAGGAATCATAGATTGAAACTGATTTATCAAATGCTTTTAAAATTGAATCGATTTCTTGATGAAAGTTTTTTCCATCTTTTTCAAAATATGTTACAGCATAAAAAGTACCTTGAGCTTTTCCTTCAAAAAAAACTTTAATATTATTTTTTGGTGGAACGTTACAAGAAACAAAAACTATTGATAGA
>CAYLPA010000334.1:0-3226 GCA_964385385.1 uncultured Saprospiraceae bacterium
CATTGTGAACTTCCAAATCTCTTCCACGATAATTTCCATCAACATCCTGATAAAGGTTTGGTGCGAGAAGCGAATGATAAAGAGCAGTATAAAAAACTATCTTTTGCTCTTCGGTTCCACCTTTTATCTGAATTTTATTAAGTTCTATATTCCATGCTTTGTCTGCATTAGTTTTTGTTTTTTCGAAATCCCAATCAGGAATTTCTTCTTCAAGATTTTTCCTTGCTCCTTCAGTACTAACTGCTGAAATACCTATCTTAACTAAAATAATTTCGCCTTCTTTGGTTTTAAATAATAGTTTCGATTTTATGTTTTCTCCTTTTGCTGAATTCTCAGAATTTTCAATTGTATCATTTAAAACTATTAGATGTGATTCAAATGCTTTTGAAAATTTTGCCACAAAATAAACATGCTGGTCTTTTGCCCATGCCTGTGAACGGCGGAAACCTTCGATTTCTGTGTTACTAATAATTTTTATTTCTGAATCAATAACTTTATCTCTATGTTTTAAATCAACATAAATATATGCTTCATCGCTTTCAGGAAATGTGTATTGATGAAATCCTGCACGTTTTGTAACTGTTAATTGAACATCAATATTATAATCTTCGAGTATGGTTTTATAATACCCGGGTTTTGCAATTTCATTCTTATGACTATAAAAAGAACAGGGTTTGTTCTTTTCTCCTAATCGTGGCTTCCCAACATATGGCATAAAAAGAATATCACCATAATCGCTGCATCCTGTTCCGCTTAGGTGAGTATGACTAAAACCATAAACCAAAGTGTCAGAATAATGATAGCCACTACAACCATCCCAACCTTGAAGCCTGCTGTCAGGACTAAGCTGAACCATTCCAAATGGCATTGAAGCACCCGGATAAGTATGTCCGTGTCCAGCTGTTCCAATAAATGGATTTACGAATTGAGTTAATTGGATTTCTTTATAGTTGTTTTTATTGCAACTAAAATTTAGTGCCATAATTATTATAGCAGAAAATATTATTAGTTTTTTCATATTTTAAATTTATTGGCACGAAGTTAAAAATATTTTGATATAAAATATAAAGTTATCTTTTATATCAAAAAAAAAATTATATATTTGGTAAATAATAAAATATATATCATATAATTTTTATGATATCACAGGAAAACTTGTATTATCAGATGAAATCACGACCGCTTGCAAATTATTTGAAGTAAAAACAAAATCTCTTAAAAAAGGATTTTACATTTGTTATGTGTCTCGAAATAATAATGAAACATATAAAGCAAAATTTATTAAAGAATAAAATAATTAATCCGTGGGCAATATAGCCCACGGATTTTTATATTTTTGTAATATGATATCAAGAAGGATTTATATTGGATTAATTTTTTTATCTGTTAATACCTTTGTATTTTCCCAAAACCTAATTATTAATCCTTCTTTTGAGCAATGTACATGTCCTACATCTACAGCCCAACTTTATTATGCTTATAACTGGTGGCCTAATTATTTGCAAGGATGTAGCTCTGATTTGTATCACACATGTCATAATTTTTATGTTGCTTCAATACCAAACAATCATTCAGGTTATCAATATCCTCACACTGGAAATGCTTATGCAGGATTAGCATTTTTCTTTTATCAGGGTAATTCTATTGAAGTAGCAGTTTCTAAGCTATATGACTCACTTGTTAAGGGCAGGGAATATTGTATTTCATTTTACATTTCACTAGCAGATACTTTTAATTATTGCATACAGGATTTTACTGTTCATTTTACAGATTCAATGCCGGTGTTTATTGGAACTGTGCAGGAGCGCTGCCCTTCAGTAGCTAATATGCCATTTATCTATGACAAAGGTGTGGTTTGTGATAAAGAAAATTGGGTTAAGATATCAGGAAGTTTCATTGCAACAGGAGAAGAAAAATTTATGGATATTGGTTGTTGTCTCAAGCCTTCTTATGTAACAGGGAATCGACTTGATTCATTTAGTAATGCAGCTTACTATTATTTAGATGATGTCGCATTATACGATTGTTCAGAGCCTTATTATGTAGCAAATGCAGGAGGAAACAGGCAAATATGCCCAGGTGATAGTATAGTGTTTGATGCCATTAAAAGAGATAATTATTTATATGCTTGGTATGAGGCAAGTAATCCAAATGATACTTTATCAAAAGAAGCTTTTTTAAAAGTTAAACCAAAGCAAAGCACCACTTATGTTTTAAGTCAGGCAGATTTTAAGTTTGATTACACATTCGATACTATTACTGTTTTTGTGTCGGAAGAGTATTGTGATAAACCGGCATGGAAAATCTATCCCAATCCAACAAAAGGAGAATTAACATTTTCATTTAATCTGCATATTCCCGAAAACTCAATCGTACAATTCTTTGACCCTTTAGGCAGATTGGTTAATCAACAATATCTTAAATCTTTGCAGGAAGAATATGAAAGCATACTGGATATTTCCACTCTGGCAGCAGGTGTTTACTTTTGCAAAATATATTTCGGTGATAATATTCTTGGAACAGAGAAAGTTGTGTTGGTTAAGTGATGAATAGGTGGGTTGTTGCATTTAAATCAAATCCTATAGAATTTTGTCTCGGTCCTAAAGGATGATTTTACAGGATTTGATTTAAAAGAGTTATCGGATAATTTTAGAATTATTTTGAAAAATACCACAAAATTATCTTATTGATTCGATGATTTTCTGAACGCAATGAGCTTTCTCAAAACCTTGCCGCCCTTTAGGGACGGGGAAAAGCAAGGGTTTGAGATTGTGGTGTTTAAATTGGAAAGATTATGAAATATCTTATAGAAAATGAAACTTTAAAACTCTACCCCAACCCGGTTGATGATAATTTATTTATTGAAATTTCAAATGATACAATTTCTGTTTTCAGTATCCGCGTATTTGATATAACAGGAAAACTTGTATTATCAGATGAAATCACAACTGCAAGTAAACTATTTGAAGTAAAAACAAAATCACTTAAAAAAGGATTTTACATTTGCTATCTGTCTCGAAATAATAATGAAACCTATAAAGCAAAATTTATTAAAGAATAAAAATTATTAATCCGTGGGCAGAAATTGCCCACGGATTTTATATATTTTTGTATTATGATTTTAAGAAGGATTTATATTGTATTAATTATAATATTTGCAAATATCTCGGCATTTACTCAAAACCTTATTATTAATCCTTCTTTTGAGCATTGCACTTGTCCAACT
>CAYLPA010000335.1:0-3210 GCA_964385385.1 uncultured Saprospiraceae bacterium
TTTATAACAATACATAAACCCCTATTTTAGCAACCAGTTTATTTCAATTAAACCTCTTTCTTGAATTAAAGCGTCGTAAGGCTGATTTATATTATAATCTTGATAGTTCGGAATGTGATTTCTTAATTAGAAAAGGTTATGAGATAACTGATGCAATTCAAGTTTGTGATGATACATCTCAGCCTAATGTTTTAGATCGCGAAATTAAAGGTTTACTAAATGCCTTGAAAAAATTTAATCTAACTAAGGGATTAATAATTAGCAATAGCTCAAATGATAGTTTTACAATTGATAAATATAAAATAATAATTACTCCAATTTATGATTGGTTGTTAGAATAGAGGAATGATTAAATTGTTAAATTGTTACTGGTTGCGAGTTGCAGATTTGACCATTGACCATTCCTAAATAGCATTGACCTCTTTTTTATTTAATTGTTATGTTGATTTTTTCTTTTTTGCTTACTTTTTTCTTTTTCTTAATAATCCATGTTTTTGTTAATAACCCTTTTTCAGTAAGAAGTTTAAACTCGTGCGGACTATGTTGATTTTAACTCAACTACACTAAAACTTGGGGGCAAACCACCTGTACTTATTTGTGCATTAATATGAGTTTTAACACATATTAATATTAATAAAAATTGATATATATTGTCTCATTATGTTAATTATTTTTGTATATTATAAGAAATTTGTCCTTTTCAGTTTTTTTGATACCATCAAACAAATATGTGAAGGTAAAATCTTTATTTACTTCAACTTCGGAGATAATACTAACTTCACTAATTGAATCAGTAATTATTATATAATCTCCATTCTGTTTTTCTGTTTTAAATCGCAATTCAAATTGATATCCATTGGTTTTACTTAGTAAGAATTCATTAATTATTGTATCTAAATAAACTGTAGTATCATTTTTTTCTGTTTCTATGATTGACGTTTTTGCCATATCTGAATCTGTAAATCCATCAAATTGAATTCTAACACAAGCAATTTGTTGTGGTGGTTTATTTTTATTACACGAAAATGTTGCAATAAGAATAAAAAAACATACTATTAAATTTAAAATTATTGTTTTCATGACTAATTATTTTTTTTAGTTTTTAGTTTATCAATTTGTATTTTAAGTTCAATTACATACAAGGTAACTCTTCAATCTTTTTAAGAAGAATTACGTTTGTTTTTCCCACATTAACGCCTTCTTCAGCAACCTTATTTTTTAAAGGAACCTCAGGTAAATGATTATATGTTTTTTTATAATGATTTATTTTAATTATTAATTATTATATTTTATAGTATTTTACTTGTAATATATGAATCATAATTATAATAAGTTTATTTACAGGTACCTAAAACAATATTCTATATAAGTATAATATTAATTAAGATTCACAGTGTGGTTAAAATTCCTTCATCCAAAATCTTCAATTTGATTTATATTTATTCAAATACCGCTATAGATGATTAATATAAAATAGATATTTAATGCTTTTTGTTTTAAACAAAACAAATATAAATATATAAAAAGCAATCCCAAAATCCTAATTTATTTGCACATTTTTTTTAATCTAATTATTTACATTTGTTCATAATAGCTTTTATTAGTAGCTTTCGGGCTTTGGGAAAAAATATCTTTTAAAAATTTCAGGAATTATTTTTCATGATTTTAATAAAACTGAAACTATTTTCCTTAATAATGATTTAACGTTGGTTTACAAACTGTTGTCAGATTAAAATCACTCAAAGTCAGGAAGTCTGAATATATTATTTTGCCATTTGTTTTGAAAAAGTAATATAATTTTGTAGCTTTACAAAATTAATTAACCAAAAATAACTATTATGCGAAAAGTGAAAATCTTCATTATTGCAATAATTGTAATTGTTTTGATAATATTTGTTGGTTCTTATTTCTATCCACCTGTTGATAATGAAAAAACATCTGGAACAATTGCAAAAGAAAAAGTAACAAGAAATAATACTCAACTAAAAAAAGTGCTTTTAAAAGATAAAGCAGAATTAGTGAAAATGATACATGGGCTTGAGTATTTTAATAATTACATATTAGACCTCACTTTGTATTTTGATACTTGCATTAATAATTTATCAAAAATTAGTTATTCTGACGATTGTGAAAATAAATTATCAGATTTAAAGGATTTCAATCAGTTTATTAAAGACAATCGTATTGCTGTTGATAATACAATCTCAATATTGAATACTTTGTATAACGATGATGCTTTTGACGAAAACACAGACATTGAAGGTACTTTGAAAAAACTTGATGAGTTTGTTTTTCAGTTGACAATAAGAGATACTGTAGTAAATAAATTTATTTCCAAAGCATACGAATATGGAACTCTTAAATCAAGAGAAGATGAAGTGTCGAATTTGATGAGCATTGTTGACGAAATGGCAATAAAAGATATGGAGTGGGCTTTGGTTAAAGGTGATGAAGATAAAATAAAAAATATTAAGGCAGAATCGGATTCTATTATTGCATGCAAAGCAAAATTTGAAAATGCTTTAGACCAAGAAAAATTAAGTGTTTACGACCAAATAAAAAAGGATATTTTCAGATATGATAAAGGCAAACTTGGTTTATTGCCCTTGTTTAATATTGAAAATATTTTTATTGTTGAAAAAGAATTGCCTCATCAACTTAATGAAGTTGCTGAGAATATTAATTAGTGGCTCTAAGAAAACGTCAATAACTTCGTTACACCCATATTTAAAACCAGTCATTTACAAAAGTAAACTCCTGATTTTAAATATTTCGCAAGCCTTGTTCTTGTCGCTTTCTTAAAAGCCACTCAAAAAAACTTAGTTTTCTTAGAAGAACTAATTAGAGATTTTAACAACAAAGCTACTTGCCGAAAAAAATCATAAGGACAATAGATAAGAGACCAAAAACAATCCGCTAATTCAAAACGTCATTGCGAAAGAGGAACAACTGAAGCAATCCGTTTTTTTTATGTATTGCTAATAAGAAAAAGATTGCTTCGCTTCACTCGCAATGACGGAAAGTAAAATAACAAGTCTTGCCTCCTTCTTCAGTGTGGAACTTCATTTCGTTCAGCTATCAAGGAAAACAAAAAAAATCCCAACAGACTAATTTATGATTTCTCTGAAATTATTGTAATTTTACATTAGTTAAATTCTAATGAATATTTCATGAAGATTATTGTCAGCCTTATTCCTGTTTTTCTTTTCT
>CAYLPA010000336.1:0-1540 GCA_964385385.1 uncultured Saprospiraceae bacterium
GTAAGAATTAAACCATCTTCAACATCGTAAGATTTTTTCCAGGGCCATAAAATAGCAAGAGAGCCAAGAATAAATCCTGTAAGAAGTGAAATAGTTTGGTCTTTATATTTTTTATAAACCCATGATAGCAAATGAGAGAATGCTATTAAACCAACAACAGCACCAATTGCAACAGGAAACAAAACTGCAATATCTAAAGTACTAACTGAGTTAATCATCACTAACTGATAGTTTCCTAATAAAATAAGAATAAAAGAACCTGAGAGTCCGGGTAAAATCATGCTACAAATTGCTACAACTCCACAAAGTATCAAATAAAAAAAGGAATTGTTTTCTGTTGCAGGAGTTAATACTGAAATTGATACTGCTATCAATGTTCCCAGAACAAAAAATCCAACAACACCAAAATTAATTTTACTTATTGTTCTTCCAACAAAATAAACAGAAGCTACAATTAATCCAAAGAAAAAAGACCAGATATAAATAGGATAAAACTTAAATAAGAATTTTAATAAAAAGGCAAGAGAAAACACACTAATAACGGCTCCAGTTAGAACTATTACAAGGAAAAACAAATCAGTATGAATTGCAAATTCTTTGAATTTTCCAGCGAAAAGAAGTTTGATAGCTTTGAGATTAAAGGATTTTATTGAGTTTATTAATCTTTCAAAAATTCCTGTTATCAAAGCAATTGTGCCACCAGAAACTCCGGGTATCACATTTGCTGCACCCATAGCAAA
Source organism: uncultured Saprospiraceae bacterium (assembly GCA_964385385.1). Classification (GTDB taxonomy): domain Bacteria; phylum Bacteroidota; class Bacteroidia; order Bacteroidales; family CAYLPA01; genus CAYLPA01. The sequence goes on from CAYLPA010000336.1 coordinate 741, forward strand.
ACCTTTTGCAAATAATGATGCAAATCCTTTCATTTATATAATTTTATATTTTTGAAATTCAGCAGGAAGGAAATCAAAAAATGTATCTCCCCTAAGTCCAAGACGTAAAGTTTCTAATGGAATCACGTCATTAGGAGCAATATTTCCAAGATTAACATTTGCACCAAAGTTTTTAATAAACCATGTTTGTTGTGATTTCAGAGGTGCTTCCCAAAGAATATTATCGGAACCAACTTTCTTAATAATTTTGTTTATCAAAGTTTCATTAGCATTGCAATTAGCATCGTAGATTCCAACACTTCCACTTTCTCGTGCTTCGGCAATAACTTTAAAAGAACCGGCTTCAAGTTCTTTTTGCATTTCATCTACCCATAAATCATCCGAAAGACTAATATCAGCACTTTTACAACCCACTTCTGACAAGACAGTATATTTTTTTGATAATTGGTTTATATAGCCGCACTTTTTACTATGCTCAATACACATTGAACCATCAGAAACTTCAATAGCATCAAGATTAAATTTCTCAAGAATTTTAATATAATCATCAAACATATCCCTGATTAAAAAAGCTTCGAAAAGTGTTCCACCAACATAAACCTTAATATTTGCATCACGGTAAATTTTTACCTTTTCTTTTACTTTGTTGGTTATCGCTGAAGTTCCAAAACCTAATTTTACGAAATCAATTAAATGTTCGGCTGAGTCAACAAGGTCTTCTGCTTGCCTAACACTCAAACCTTTGTCCATTACCATTATAACACCTGATTTTCTTGGCTTTTCGGGTCTTTGAGGGATAT
>CAYLPA010000336.1:1640-3201 GCA_964385385.1 uncultured Saprospiraceae bacterium
GCAAAAACTTATATTTTCTTATATTCCTTTTATGGTTAAAATAATTTAAATCATTAAATTCTTTAAAAACAATTGTTAATTTTTTATTTAGTTTTAAATGATTCTATTATTTCAATCAAATTCGAATTATTTTTTAATTCTTTGTTATATTCAAAAATATTATTGTGCTTTTCAAAATCAATTTGCATAGCCAGTTCAAGTTTTTCGTATGCTTCCTGATGCTTCCCCGATTGAATTAGGTATGCAATACACCTATAATAAAAATCAGCATTTTGAGGCTGTTCATTAATACCTTCCTCGATAATTTCTATAGCTTGTTCAATATTATTAGTTTTAACATAAGTTTCGGAATAATCAAGCCAAATTTCATCATTTAAGGGTTCAAGTTCGCTAACTTTTTTAAAAGAAATTATTGCTTCTTCATATTGTCCGGCTTTGTATTGGACATCACCTAAAATGTATAAATACTCTGAGTTTAAAGGCTCGATACTAATCGCTTGTTCTATGTATGTAAATGCTTTTTTGCTTTCTCCGAGTTCATCATAAATTACTCCAATTCCTATCCATGCATCGGAGATGTTTTTATCAATTTCTATAGCTTTATTATAATTAATAATTGCAGCATCAAAATCTTTTAGTTTCTCATAACATTCACCAATAAAATAATAAGTTAAAGCATCGGCATCATCATCATTGTTGAGGGTTTCTTTATATGAAACAACAGCATCTTCGTATTGTTTCATATTAAAATAAGTATTTGCTTTATTAAAATATGCTGAGCTAAAATTTTCGTCAATTGCTATTGCGTAATCATAGGATTCAATAGCTTTTTCAAATAATGAAATATTGTTGTAAGACAAGCCTATAATAAACCAGGCATACTTAGAATATGGATTTTTGTCAATAATTTTTTGGAAAAAATTTATACATTCATCATTATTATCAGAAATCTCATAACAATACAAAAGTTCATATAAAGCACTTTCGTTATTGGGATTGATTTTTATAACCTTTTTAAGATATTGAATAGCTTTATCATAATTGCCTAAATTTTCATACTCAAAAGCAATATTATTATAAATTTCTTCAATTTCTTCCGATTCAGTAACAGCTTTTTTGTATTCTTCAATGGCTTTTTTATATTCTTTTAATTGACTGAATATATTTGCCTTAGTAATAAATATTTCGGTATTTGTTGGTTCTAAAATTTCAACTTTCGAAAGTATTTCCAGAGCTTTTTCGGTTTTGTTTGTTGAAGCGAGAACTTGAGCTTTTTTCAATTGAAATATTGTTGAATGAGGATATTGTTCAAGAGCAAAATTTAAGGCAATATTGGTTTTCTTTATATTATTTCTTTCAAAGTAATATTCTATAATATCTTCAAATTCATCAATGTCAAAAAAATAACATTCACTTTGAACTAACATCTTTTCAAATCGTGCAAGCAATTCTTTACTGGGTTCTTCGTTATGTTCTCCCTGATTATCAAACATGTTTTATAATTATATATATTTTTAATAGGGAGCAAAAATAGTAATAATCTTTGATATTGAATAAAAAC
>CAYLPA010000337.1:0-3170 GCA_964385385.1 uncultured Saprospiraceae bacterium
ACCTTATGGTTTATGGTGAATATATTCAAACTCCTCAAGTGAAATTCGCTAAACTGTTATCCGACAACTTACCCGAGAATCTCAATTGTACATATTTTGTAAATTCAGGAAGCGAAGCTGTTGAGGGTGCATTAAAATTAGCAAAACGCTACACTGGAAAAACAGAAATCATTGCCTTCAAAAATGCCTATCATGGTAGCACTCATGGAGCATTAAGCGTTATGGGTAACGAAGATTTTAAAAATTCTTTTAGACCTTTGGTTCCCGGAGTAAAATTCCTGGAATTTAATAATATCAATGACCTTGATAAAATCTCAAAAAACACTGCTTGTGTTATTGTTGAACCTATTCAAGCTGAAGCTGGAGTCATTCTACCTGAAAATAATTTTTTAATTGAGCTTAGAAAAATATGTGATAAAACTGACACTTTGTTGATATTCGATGAAATCCAAACCGGTTTCGGAAGAACTGGCTCATTATTTTGCTTCTCCGAATATAACGTAATTCCGGATATTATTACTTTTGCTAAAGGTATGGCTGGAGGTATGCCTCTTGGAGCTTTTATTTCTTCAAAAAAAATAATGGAAGTTTTTATGAACAATCCTGTTCTCGGACATATTACTACTTTTGGTGGACACCCTGTTTCTTGTGCTGCAGCTATAGCCAATTTAGAAGTTATTTTAAACGAAAACATTATTGAAAATATTAATAAAAAAGGTGAGTTATTCAAAGAATTAATCTCTAATCACCCTCTAATAAATTCTGTCAGGCATAAAGGTCTGATGATGGCTTTTGAACTTGACAACTTTGATGTAAACAAAAAATTTATTGAAAATTGTCGCAAAAACGGTGTAATCATTGATTGGTTTTTATTTGCTGACAACTCCTTTCGAATTGCACCCCCACTCATAATTTCAGAACAACAAATTATTGAAGCATGCAAAATTATAATTAAATGCTTGAATGAGATTAATTAAAATATCTTAATTCAATAATTATGAAAAATCTAGAAAATAAATTTATGCAGGAAGCCATTAATCTGGCAAAAAATAATGTTATCAATCAAAATGGTGGACCATTTGGTGCTGTAATCGTGAAAAATGGAAAAATTATTGGAAAAGGAACAAATCAAGTTTCTTCAAACAACGACCCTACTGCTCATGCCGAAATAATAGCAATAAGAAATGCTTGTAAAAAACTTAATTCCTTTCACCTCGAAGAATGTGAAATTTATACAAGTTGCGAACCTTGCCCTATGTGTCTTGCTGCTATTTATTGGGCACATATTAAAAAAATCTATTTTGCAGCAAATAAATCCGATGCAAAAAAAGCTGGCTTTGACGATTCTTTTATTTATAATCAATTTAAAATTTCAATTAAAAAAAGAAAAATCCCTTCCGAAAATTTGTCCCGTAAAAATGCTTTAGAAATATTTCAATTATGGATAGATGAAGATAACAAAATCCTATATTAATTTAAATATTATATAAAAATACATTAAAGCAACCTTTAGTAGTTTTATATTGTCTATTAGCTTATAATAATAATTTTTTTTTTATATGTTTTCTTTATTAATACTAAAACTTATAATAATCTATTTATTAGCTTAATGCAACTATATATATTTTTAACACTTATTTTTTAAATAAAAAATTAGATTATTATTATTTTTTTTATATTTTTGCTTATATATTTATATAAATTTAAGTTTTTATTTTTGAAAAATTCCAATTCACATATTATATCAATAAACAATAAATTTATTTTATCACTTCTTATTGTGATATTTTTTCATATCTCAGCTTTCACACAAACAGTTTTTTATAATAATGGAACTCCTGTTATTGTTGATAATAATGCGACTCTTTTTATTGATGGTGATTATCAAAATGAATTTAACGCTTCTTCAAGCACAAGTGGCTTAATAGATTTAGATGGAAGAATGGTTGTAAATTATAATTGGATAAATAATGCTTTAAACACAGTTTTTATTAACGTTGAACCAATCCCAGATGGAATTGTTGATTTAAGTGGTAGTGCAGCAACTCAACTTATTCAGGGATTTCCAACTCATTTCGAAAATTTAAGAATTAATAATATTACAGATAAAAGATTAGAAGTTTCAGATTGTGAAGTCAATGGAATTTTAACTGTTGATGCTGTTTTGGATTTAAATACTAACAAAATAATCATTGACAATCCAAATCCAAATGCTATAACTTATGTAAGCAAATATATTTTAAGCGAAACGGTCCCTGCTCTGGGATATGGTGAAGTACAATGGAATATTCAAGATGCTACTGATACCTATGAAGTTCCATTTGGTTCCGGTACTAGTCTTAACAATGACCTTAATCTTACTCTTATTACTAAATCACAAGGACAACCAAATAGCGGCAATATTACATTTGCTACATACCCAACTGATATTTACAATTCTCCTCTTCCAACAGGAGCAAGCCCACTCACAAATCCAATTGAAAAAGTTGTTGATAGATTCTGGATAATTGATGCTAATTATTTAACTTTAAAACCCACTGTTGACATAATTTTCAAATATACAGATATGGATATTGACCCTACATTCAATTTCTATATTAATCCTACTAAATTACAAGCTATTAGAAACAACACGAATATTGGAGTTTGGGACGATTGGGGACCAAAAGGCTTATCAAATGAGTTTTATAATACAGTTGCTGTTGAAGGAGATAATATTACAACATTCTTTGGAGTTGCTCCAGAAGATTTTTTTGAAAACTGGACTCTCGTTTCTCCTGAAGTACCTATTGCTGATATTTTAATACCTAACGCTTTTACACCAGATGGAGATGGAATTAATGACACTTATATCCCAAAAATTCATCCTGACTTCATTGTTGAAACTTATGAATTTTATATTTTTAATAGATGGGGTGAAGTTGTTTTTAAAACTAACGATATAAATCAAGGATGGAATGGAAGAGTTAAAAATGATGATAAAATTGCTCAAATGGGTGTTTACAATTGGATTATTAACATAAAAGGTGTTAACACAATATTAAAAAAATATAAGGGGCATGTTGTTTTAGTTTTATAAGTTTCTTTAACTTTGCAAGTTTTTAATTATTATTTATAATTATGAAAATATATAAACATTTTATTAGTCTGAAAATATTAAAATCTCAAAT
>CAYLPA010000338.1:0-3166 GCA_964385385.1 uncultured Saprospiraceae bacterium
ATATAAACGATTTAGTTAATCAGTATGAAGCAGAGCAAATAATTTTTGATTCATCGAATTCATTCTGGAGAGTAAACAAAATGATAGAAGAATGTAAGACTTTAGGAATAAAATATTATTCGGTTTTGGATGAAGGGGCTTTTGTTGTTGATGTGTGAAAATGCTTATTAAAAAAATATAAAATCATTAATCTGTGTTCTATATAAAAAAAAATACATTCCTTTATTAATAGGTTTTTTATAAATTGGCGTTTTTCAATCGTTTAATTTCTTTTTTTATTTCTTCAATGACATCTTTATTTGTAATAACTTTTTTGTCTCCTGTACGGGTCAAGAAAATTACGAATACTTTACCACCAAATTTATTTTCGAAATCCTGAAAACTTGCACTCATTCTTTCAGTAATCTTATAATTTCCAAAATTTGCATTTGCGGTAATAGGTTTTATTTGTATTCCAAACGCTTTGTTGCCAACTTTCCCGAGATAATCAATATCTCCTGCGTGGTCTAATTCATGGTCGCTTTCTTCAAATTCAATTTCTGGAAATAATTTTGCTAGACCATCATTAATTACTGATTTTTCAAGTAAGAAACCATCATAGATCCTGACAATTGTTACTTCGTAGATATAATCTTTACAATCTTGTAATGTTAAATCTTCAAAAGCAGCAGTCCATTCAGGAATTACTACTTCAGTTATTTTAGCATACAATCTTTCACCAAGTTCTTCTAATGTTTCTTTGCTTATTTTAACTTTATCTTTTTTCTTGGTATATGCTTTTTTAAAATAGAATTTTTCCCATTTTTTAAACTCATTAGGGACATAACTTCTGATTAATTCGGATAAAGTACCACCGCAGTATGCTTTGTTTAAATTAGTTCTTTTAAGTCCTTTTTAAGTTGAAATAATTTTATTTTATCTTCTCTTGTCTCTTCTTCAATTAAAAGTTTACCAGAATCAAACAAACTATTTATTCTTTTTAATAAGTCAATACAATCCGCTAAAGGTACAATAATCCCATCTTGACAATTTTCTTCAAAAGTAGTTTCTGCTTTTTTTATGTTTTCAAATATTAAGGGTTCTCCAGAACCATCATCTTTACAGATAATATTTAGACTTCCATTAAAGTTGTCAATTTGTATGTATTCCATTTTTAGTGGTTTTAATTATGTTATATGTTTATCTAAATTCCTAATTAAGATTAGTCTAAATATTTAAAACTTAAATTCATTCTGCTTTTTTTCAAAGTCAAATCAATACTAAAAATATTATTCACATCTACTCCTAATGGTGTAAGAAAAACTTGGTCATAGTCAGATGTAGAACTTATTTTTTCAATTAATCCAAGTTCCAAACAATAATTACTACACCAAGTTAAGAATTCTTGCATTGTTCTGCTTTTATATGAAACACTAAACAAGCCTCTTGCAATTTCAAGTTTATGAAGTTCGAAATCATGTTTTTTTGGTAGCCATGAGCCATTTGTGATTTCAATAAAACGTAAGAACCAATATATATTTACTTTATGTACTTTATCATCCCAATTTCCATTTGTTAGAATTTTTAACAGTAGCCTTTTCTGTTCATTTGTCAAATTAATTGATGAAACATTATTTATAATGTTAACATAGGGGCTAATATTTTTTACAAAAAAATCACCATAATTAGTCAGCACATATTGGGATTTAATTATCTTAAAAAGTTCAAAATCTAAAGCTATTCTTTCGTGACAATTAAAATTTGTGCGACTATTTTTTTTATTGACAAAAGGCATAAATATCTCTTTAGTGGTTAATTCATTTTTACCTAAGTCTAAAAAGGGTTTCATTATTTTATTAAGCCATCGCAAATAACAAATTGTATAGTTTTTAGGATTTGGTAATGCTAAACCAACATTTAAGCTTAATCTTTTTACGGTTTCATTGTAAAGTTTTTTTGTTTTTTCTAAAGAATAAGTGTGTATTAAGATTCCGTGTTCCTTTCCGAATTGTTTAACTTTATCCCTATTCGCTGATTTGGTTTCCTCAGCATAAAGAATGCAGTAGTCTGTTAAGTCAGAAAATTTAACATTCTTGTAATTTAGAGTTTGATTGAAACAATAATCCAATTTGGATTTACTATCTAATTCGGTTTCTAATTCAACAACTAAATGTTTATTGTTGGAATTAGACAAAACGAAATCTATTCTCCCAAAATCAGTAGTGATTTCTTGCCCAATAATTTTTGAAATATCAAAATTTAAAAATTCTCCGAGATTAGAAGGGTTATTAAGTAAAGTCCATTGTACTAAAGATTCAACCATAATTTTTTAATTTAACACAGTATCTCCAACAAAAGAAAACATTTTAATAAGCCTTTTGGGTAATTCTTCTGGAAACATAGCGATATGTCCATCTTGTCTTGCACCACCAAAATTCCAATGACCATCAAAATATGTTTTCCATTCTTCTTTGGTCATTTTTGATTGTTCTTTCAGCTCTTTGTTTGGTTTAACAGGCGTTCCAAGTTTTTTGAACAATAAAATAAATTCATAATCAATAGACAAAATGCCATTACGTGGAGTTGGATAACTACCCATCAATGAAGCTCCGCCAGTAGTATTTGATGTTGTCTTTTTTTGCCAAATAATAGCACCCATATAATCAAATCCAATTGCTTCACAAAATTTTATAATTTCTGTCCGAATGGGTATTACTTTATATCTTCCATAATATACAGCTCTGGCAAATTGGTCTCCAATATTAACACACAAACGACAACCGTTATTTAAAACTCTATAACTTTCTTGCCATACAAGATTTAAGTTATTGATATACTCTTCGTAACTGTCATTATATCCAATTTGATTTTTAGTTCCGTAATCTTTTAATTGCCAATATGGTGGTGAAGTAATAATTAAATCAACTGATTTGTCTTTAAGTTCAGTCATTTGCCGACTATCACCATTTATAATTTTATGTTTTGTTTCAATATTCATTTAAAAAAATTTTCTTTTTACAAAGATAATCATTAACCACCCATTTTAAATCTTATTGATTGTTTTTTTTATGCTTTCTTGTAATTTGTTTTATCTGACACTATACGAAAATACAAAATAATTTAATATTTTTAAATTCTTTTTTTTGGCTATTCATTAAAATTTTATCATATTTGCGTATTAAAGATA
>CAYLPA010000339.1:0-3164 GCA_964385385.1 uncultured Saprospiraceae bacterium
TCTTGATGCCAAAATTGTAGTGAAATTGTTAGATAAAATTCATGAATTTTATCTAACAACCAGCTAAATTTTGAAAAATTTAGTTCAATATCACTTTCTTGAATTGTTGTTTACTGTCAGATTTTAAACCAATATAATATAATCCTTTAGGCAATTCAGAAAGGTCAATAGTTTTTATGGTTTCAGTTTGAGATGTAATTAGCTCAGATAATATTTTTTGTCCTATTGAATTGAAAACAGTAATTTCCAGTCCGTCTAATCCTTCGGGAATATCAATATTGATTTTTCCTTGTGATGGATTCGGGTAAATATTAATTCCTAATGGTTTTATATTTTCAGAAATCCCTGAACAATCCATTACGGTAACTTTTATTGTATCTGAATTAACACAGCCTTGTTGTGTTACAATTACGGAAAAGTTTTTATTCCCTATTCCTATCCCTGATGAATCTACCATTATGGTTTGTGTTGTATCTCCTGTTGACCATAAATATGAATCCATTCCAGCTCCTGCATCTAAAATAATCTGATGTGTCTCACAAATTGTTGAGTCTGGATCAAGATCTAGTGGAGGTAACATTACTGTTACATTAATCGGTAAAGACGTTGTTGAACAAGAATTTAGGTTGGTTGTTGTAACAGTGTATGCCCCGCTTTCATTGGCAAAGATTGTTGAAGATGTTGCTCCCGGTATAAGAATTCCATCTTTCTTCCACTGATAAGTTAATCCGCTGCCTATGTTTGCTGTGATAAAAACTGAATCGCCATTGCAAAAAGTTGTTGCACCTAACGCATTTATTGTTGCTGGTGGTGCTGGTAAAACAGTCACAATAGCTGTGTCAGAAATAGTTGAACATCCTATTGTATTAGTTATATTTACCATATAACTTCCTGCTTGCTTAACTGTAAATGAAGTATCAGTTTCTCCTAATATTGCTATACCGTCTTTGAACCATTGATAAGTCAGTCCGGAATCAGTATTAGCCGTTAACAGCAATGAATCGTTCTGACAAATATTGATTGCTCCAGATGGAAAAATACTTGCTAATGGTGATGCATTAACAAAAACAGCATTTTTTGTCAATGTATCGTTTGAAGTATTAATATCACTTACTCCATTCGGATTTGAAGTTGATGTTACAACATTATAACTTACCCCGGTTTGGAAATTAAATGTACCAATATTTACATTTGCTGTTGATCCTGCGGCAAGATTTCCACTCCAGGTGTAAGCAGTTTGATTTACATTATTTACTTTCCAATTTATTGTAGCACTTGATAAGGGATTTGTACTGAAATTTTTAAGTTCAACTGTTACAGTTTTAATTCCACTGCAGATTGTATCGGAAGGATTTATTATTGATAAAATTCCAGCATCCGAATTAGGTGGCAGCATATCAAAGCCGAAATTCACCAGACGACTTTGCATAGAAGCACTCGCTGAACCTGCACCGCCATATAAACTCCTTCCAGCTACACTAGCTTGAAGAATAGTAACACCTGAAGTGTATCCTGTTTGAGAAACATCAGCAATAAAATTCATCGTATTATTATAGTAAAAAGGCGTTTGAAGAGTAATAGGTATCCAATTTCCGCTGATTGTTGATACACTAAATGAAGCTGAATAGAAAACTGTATCAGTTCCTGATGTAATCCAAGGTCCGGCAGTAAAAGTATTTAATGTAGTTGGCCCCATTCTAAGGGTGAAATTTGTAAAAGTACTGCTAACAGAAGTATTTGCCATAATGTAAATCTTTGTTATATAACCAGATGGAGCTGTTGAAAAATTTGATGGATAAAATATCCATTCCCTACGGTTATTGCTTGAATTGGCAAACGGGATAGAATTACCAATACTACCACCTGTAAGTGTGTACTGTTGACCCAAAATTTCAGGTACAAATAGAAGAATCAAAGAGATTACTAAAATTGTTCTGGTAAACAGAACATGAATTTTTAAGGATGTTTTCTTTTTCATAGCTATAAGTTTTAGATTTTATCAAATATTCAAATATAATACACTATGCAGTATTTCAATAATTTATAGTACTTGTATTTTAAATAGCATTAACTAATTTAATTCAAAATTACTTTACTGAATTGTTGTTCTCCTTCAGATTTTAAACCAATATAATATAATCCTTTAGGCAATTCAGAAAGGTCAATAGTTTTTATGGTTTCAGTTTGAGATGTAATTAGCTCAGATAATATTTTTTGTCCTATTGAATTGAAAACAGTAATTTCCAGTCCATCTAATCCATCGGGAATATCAATATTGATTTTACCTTGTGAAGGATTGGGGTAGATATTAATTCCAAAAGGTTTTATATTTTCAGAAATTCCTGAACAATCCATTACAGTAACTTTTATTGTATCTGAATTGTCACAGCCTTGTTGTGTTACTATTACAGAAAAATCTTTATTCCCTATTCCTATCCCTGATGAATCTACCATTATGGTTTGGGTTGTATCTCCTGTTGACCATAAATATGAATCCATTCCAGCTCCTGCATCTAAAATAATCTGATGTGTCTCACAAATTGTTGAGTCTGGACCAAGATCTATTACTGGTAATGGGTTTACTGTTACAATTATCGGAGTTGATGTATTTGAACAAGAATTTATGTTAGTTGTTGTAACTGTGTATGCCCCATCTTGTTTAGCATATATTAATGTATCTGTTGCTCCCGAGATGTTTACTCCATCCTTCTTCCATTGATAAGTCAATCCTGCATCTATGTTGGCTATAATTAACACAGAATCACCATAGCAAATTGTAGTTACTCCCTGTGCTGTCGCTGTGGCAATAGGTAATGATGAAACGCTTACAACTACCGTATTGGAAATTGTTGAACAAAAATTTAGGTTGGTTGTTGTAACCGTGTATGCCCCGCTTTGTTTAGCATAGATTGTTGTAGATGTTGCACTCGGTATAACAATTCCATCTTTCTTCCACTGGTAAGTTAATCCGCTGCCAATATTTGCTGTAATAAAAACGGAATCGCCATAACAAAAAGTTGTAGGTCCAAGGGCATTAGCATTAGCAGATGGTGATTGTAAAAGGGTTACAATAGCTGTGTTAGAAATAGTTGAACATCCTGAATTAGTTACATTCACCATATAACTTCCAGCTTGCTTAACAGTAAGTGAAGTATCAGTTTCTC
>CAYLPA010000340.1:0-3148 GCA_964385385.1 uncultured Saprospiraceae bacterium
AATAAATAAATTCCGCTTTCTAAAGAACTTACATCAATTTCATTATTTGAAAGATTGTCAATTGAAATTAATTTTTCACCTAATACATTGAAAATTCTTACTGAAATTTCTCTATCAAAAGCATGTTCAATATTCACTCTATCAAATGCAGGATTTGGATAAATTCTAAACTCATTTTGAATTTTATTTTCCTGTAAACTTGTTTGAATAACAATGATTGACTTTGTTGAAATAATTGTATCACAGTTATCATAGGAGCTTAAAGTAACTGTATATGTTCCGGCACTAGGAAAAGTATAGACAGGATTAGCTGATGTATCAGTAATACCTGCAAAATCCCAAATTTGTCCAGTAGCATTTTGTGAAAGATTGTTAAACTGAAAACTATAACCGGCTAATTGAGTGTAAGAATAATCAGAAAAAAGGTCGTATTCGCCGATGTGCCAATTTAATAAACTATCAAAAACCACTAATTTTGTTGCTGCCCTTATATTCGCCGCATCAGTAGAATTCAGAGTAGTGTTAAAAGAAATTTGAGTTGGGTCTTTCCTGAAAATTGCAGTATAAAAACAACATGCTGCTGCATAAGAACCGGCTAATGATGGATGGCTTTCGTCCATATCGTACAAATTGATAGATGAATAATTATAACGAATATATTTCCAAACTGCACCCACAGGTGAAACAACAGCATTGTTACTATCAGCCATCATCATATAACGCATGTGGAGCAAACTATCCATTCCATTGTAAGTGCATACAGGAGGCCAGGCAGCACAGTTATATGAATCACCATTCTTTCTGCCCCATGTCATATAAAACATAGAATTTCCGCAAGGATTATTTGTTTTAATTATACTATCTAAAATCTTAGCATAAGGAAAAACTTGAGTTTGCACCTGAGAAATCGGGAAAGATGGACGCTGACTTTGATCCTGTAGAACAACAAAATCCCAGTTTCCCTGCATTATTTTATTTATTGATGTTGGATTTGTTGAATGACCTTGCAAAGTATTTCCACCGGGAGTATTGCTATCATAAATTAAGGTATCCCCTACTGATGCAGCAACGTTAGCAGTTAATTGTGGCAGGTTGTTTACATCGGTGTAACTGTTTCCAAGAAACAATACTCTTTTCGTTTGAGCTTCAGTTAAAAAAAAGCTAAACAAAACCATCAAAAATATTAAAAGTTTTTTCATGTATTATTTTGATTATTATAATTAAAAACGAATTACGAATCTTCAATTACATTAATAAAAAACTTAACAGCATTGAAAATATAAAAAGCTCACAAAAATATACTTTTTATTAATTGCAGATTAATTTATTATCTTTTTTATAATTTCTTAATAAACTAAAAAACAAAATATAAATATCTTTTCAATCAGCAACTTATAATAATCTTTTGAAATAATATATGCTTTTTCACTCTATAAATTATTTTAGTATATCTTTGCAGCAATTTAAAACATATGATAAAACACGACAAATTAAATTTTCCAACAATAATTTCAGATTCTGTTGCAAAATTTCCAAATAATAATGCCCTTGGTTTTGTTGATGAAGAACATTTGACTTATGCTCAAATGGGAAATCAAATTAATGCTGTTCAAGCATTTCTTGAAGCCTTGAAAATCAAACCCGGCGATAAAGTTATAATCTACAGTCAAAACATGCCTAACTGGGGTGTTGTTTACTTTGCCCTGCAATGTATGGGTGTAGTTGCAGTCCCTGTTCTCCCTGACTTCAATTCACATGAATTGCAAAATGTAGTACAGCATTCCGAAGCTAAAGCAATTTTTGTTTCAAAAAGCCTTGAAGCTAAACTTACTGATGTAAAAAAAGATTTTGTTGAGACAATTGTTAGCATCGACAATTTTGAGATTTTGGAAAGCAAGAATAAGTCTGTTAAATTTGATAAAGCTGCTAAAAGTACATCTGATTATAATGTTGATGAAAACGAGTTAGCTATACTACTTTACACTTCAGGCACATCAGGAGACTCAAAAGGTGTTATGCTATCACAGAAAAATGTAATAATAAATGCAATTCAAGCTAATAACGTACAACTAATTCAAGAGTCTTTTAAATTCTTATCTGTTTTACCTTTATCACATACATACGAAAATACTCTCGGACTAATCTTGCCAATTTTAAAAGGTGCCAGTGTAAGCTATTTGCGTAAACCTCCAACAGCAAGTGTTTTGGTTCCAGCTATGCAGAGTGTGAAGCCGGATATTATGCTTACAGTACCAATGATTATTGAAAAAGTTTATAATAATAAAATTCTTCCTGAAATTCAGAAAAAAACAATAACTCGATTTTTATATAAATATAAATCTACTCAAAAACTGATTCATCTTTTAGCCGGAAAAAAATTATATCAAACCTTTGGTGGAAACTTGAAATTTTTCGGAATTGGTGGAGCAAAACTAAATCATAAAGTCGAACAATTTTTAAGAGATGCAAAATTTCCCTATGCAATTGGTTACGGACTTACAGAAACATCTCCATTAATAGCTGGTTCTAATCCTTCTGAAACAAGTTTTCAGGCAATTGGGCAAAAAGTAATTTATTGTGATTTAAAAATTAACAATCCAAATCCAATAACTGGCGAAGGAGAAATCTGGGCTAAAGGACCAAATATTATGTTGGGTTATTTTAAAAACGAAGCTAAAACCAATGAAGTAATGACAGAAGATGGTTGGTTTAAAACCGGCGATTTGGGAGTTTTTGATGAGAAAGGCTATCTTAGCCATAAAGGAAGATTAAAAAATATGATTGTTGGTGCTAACGGAGAAAATATTTATCCTGAAGAAATTGAATCTTTAATTAATAATTTTCCTCATGTAACTGAATCAATTGTTGTAGAGAAAAAAGGAAAACTTGTAGCTTTGGTACATTTCAACAGAGAAGAGCTGGAAAACAAGGTTAGAGAAATGACCGCTGAAGTATCTCAAATAGTTGATGAAAAGTTAGATGAAATCACTAAAAAAGTTGATAAACTTATTGAAGAATTGTCTCCTGAACTCAAACAATATATAAATCTAAGGGTAAATAAATTCTCTAAAATTCAATTGCTGGTAGCACATACTGAACCTTTTCAAAAAACAGCAACACTAAAAATTAAGAGATATTTATACTATTA
>CAYLPA010000341.1:0-3141 GCA_964385385.1 uncultured Saprospiraceae bacterium
ATTGACAAAGCTATTAATGAAGAAGGAGTAAAAGTAAAAGAAACAGAAGGAAAAGAAGAAGAAAACAAATAAGAAATGGACTAATTTGTTATTTGTAAATTATTTGTTATATTTGCTTGATTATTATGCTTTATGTTAAATAAAGGATAAGAATTTTAAGTTTTTTGAATATAAAAAAAATAGGCGGAAAGAACTGAAATAATGGAGTATATTCTGCTTCAACCTTTTTGTAAAATGTGTGACGCTGTCACACAAATTCTAAAATATGAAAGAATATAAAACAGTAAGTAGATCAAGTCATTTTATGGAAATTGCTGAACCTGTAGTTATAGAAGAACATGAAACTACTCGGAAAGTAATTATTGTTGGAATAAATGACGCAAAAGTTAAATCAGGCGAAACCGTAAGTATTACTCTTGTTCATCAGAGAAAAAAGAAAAATGATGAATGGGAGGATATAAAAAGTATTAACCTAAATACTCTTAAAGGTGGCGAAGGAGTTAAGTTAAAACTGGATAGCAAATCAACAAAGAAATTATTTGATAAATTAAGTGAGTTTTATAGCATAGCAAAGGAAAAAGGTGTAGTTCAAGGAATCAATATATTTTCTATAGAGAAAGCCGATGAGATAGTAAAGATTTCAGGAGATAGAAAAATAATAATTGAGCGGTTATTGTCAGAAAATTATGGAGAGGAAGTTTGGAATGAACTTATTGATACAGACCCTGACTTAGCTGCTAAACTATCAAATGCAAGATTACAAGCAAATAAAAAAACTGTCTTAGAAGAATTTAAACGCAATATTGATAGTGATTCAAAAAAAGAAAGTTACTGGCAACAATTTTTCAGCTCAAATGATTGGATTTTTGGCTATGGATTAAATTATCATTTTCTAAATATTATAGATGAACAACCTGATTATGGTGGAGGAATTTTTACTGGAAGGGGAAGTCAAAGAGGTGACTATTTAACAAAAACTAGCGGTAATGTAAAATTTACTGTACTTGTGGAAATAAAAACTCCACAAGTAAAATTGTTTACATATAAAAAAAATGGTGAACTTGATGATAATAGAAACGGAGCTTGTCTTTTAAGTCGCCACATTCTTAGTGGTGTTTCACAAATCCAAATAAACAGTAGGACTTGGAGTTTAAATTCACAGAATAAGAAAAACTCAAAGATTCTTGAAAAAGAAAAAACTTATACAATTCAACCTAAAGGAATTCTTATAATTGGAAATACTTCTAAATTTAGTGAAAATGAAGACAAAGTAAACACTTTTGAAGAATTTAGAAGAAATACATACAATCCAGAAATAATAACATTTGATGAACTTTATGAGAGAGCAAAGTTTATTGTCGAAAGTAATTGTAATGAAAAAAAAGATACTAAAGATTCTGACAATGATAATTTGCCATTTTGAAATAATGCCCAGTAGCTAAAAAAATATAGTGCATATGGCATATATTCCTAAAAATAAAGATTAAGAATCAAACTAAATCATAAAATAATGAATCGGAGTACTGACCACATTGAAGTTGATCTTCCTGAAGATATGCCTGAGTTTCTAGTAGACAATGTAATTGAAGAACTTCAAGAAAAAGGACTGAAAATAAAAATACACAAACGAATTATGTATGGAACAATGGCAGCCATTGATTGGTTAATACCAACTGCAATTGTTGTTTGTATATTTAAATCGTACTTTGATGGATTTCTTAAGGAAGCTGGTAAAGACCATTATAATACTTTAAGATGTTGGTTGAAAAGTTTAGCTGATAAAGGACGTTTAATTAAAGTGCATACAATTTTTGCAAATGAATCGTCTAATAAGAAGGCCAAAAACAATACTCAATCTAAATCTGTTTCTTTACTTATTCAAACAAAAAACCATAAAACGATAAAACTTCTATTTGACAACGATTTAAACAAAGAAGATTGGGACAATGCAATTGACCAATTTCTTGATTTTGCAATAGATAATTATGAGACATATCCAAATGATGAACTAACTAAAGCTATAAATCAATTTGACCCAGATCCTAAACATAAAATTATTGCTATTATTGATAAAGACACTAAGAAATTATTATTTTATAGTGACAGAGATATATTTCATTTGTAGGACAATACAAGAATTTAGATTCAATAGAAAATATTTTTAAAAAAGATTTTTATAATAATTTTATCAAAAAGTTTTGAATTACAACCTAAGATCAACAGAAAAATAAGGTATCACAATTTGTGATACCACAAATTAGATGATAATTTTGGTAGTATTAAATGATATTTAAAAATGGCAAAAGAAAACAAACCTCTTATTCAAGAAGATGTGATACTAACTAAAATCTATATGGTTAGAGGTCAAAAAATAATGTTAGATAGAGATCTTGCTGAACTTTATGAAGTTGAAACAAAGCAACTAAAAAGACAAACAAGAAGAAATATAGACCGTTTTCCTGAGGATTTTATGTTTGAATTGACAAATGAAGAGTATGCTTATTTAAGGAGCCAATTTGGCACCTTAAAAAGAGGTTCTCATGCAAAATATTTACCAATGGCATTTACTGAACAAGGAGTTGCTATGCTATCAAGTGTTTTAAATAGTGATACTGCAATAAAAGTTAATATTCAAATTATAAGAATATTTACTAAAATGCGACAAATGTTGGAAACTCATAAAGAAATTCTAAAAAAATTAGATGTATTAAATAGAAAAGGCATTGAACATGATGAGAAAATAATGTTAATTTTTGAATACTTAAAAAAGTTTGAGGAAGCCAATAAACAGCAATTAGAACAAGCCAATCGGAAAAGAATTGGTTTTAAAACAAACAAAACAGATTAAGTCAAACGAAATTCCAATACCAATTCATAGTAGCCCAAAACAAAAAAATCAAAAAGTATTTTCCCCAAAAACCCCAATTCTCCAAAATTTTGTATTTTTAAGGCACAAAAAAAACCAAAAAAACATCAAACAATCAGTGAAGAAAAAACATCCCCAAAATATAGCTTCCAACCAAATTTCTGAAAAGAATTTTTTTTCAAAAGATAATGTTCGTTTGCAAGTCTGGATTTTGATTATACTTTCAATCGTCTTGTATTTTAACACTTTGTTCTATGATTACACCCTTGACGATT
>CAYLPA010000342.1:0-3137 GCA_964385385.1 uncultured Saprospiraceae bacterium
AATACAATTTAGTAATGAATGTAAATCACTATTTAACTAAGCATGGAATAAAACCATCTTATCAAAGGATGAAAATAATGGAATTTTTATTAAATAATAAAAACCATCCTACTGTTGACAATATACACAAAGACTTAATTAAAGATATTCCTACTTTATCAAAAACTACAGTTTACAATACATTAAATCTTTTTACTAAGCAAAATGTTGTTCAAATAATTAATATTGAAAACAATGAAGTAAGATATGATGGAAACATTTCTTTTCATGGTCATTTTAAATGTGAAAAGTGTGGAAAAATCTATGATTTTAATATAAAAAGTAATGACTTAAATTTTGAACAAATTGAAAACTTTGAAATAAAACATACAGATATTTATTTAAAAGGAATTTGTAAAAAATGTAAATAAATAGAATATTAATTAAAATTATAGTATATTTAAAGATTGAAAAAACAACATTATAAAAACAAAATTATTAACAAAATAAAAAATAAAAATTATGGAAGAAAAAAAAGGAATGCCATTATTGGGAGATGATTTCCCAATGATGAAAGTTCAAACAACTCAAGGAGTTATGAATTTACCAGAAGACTACAAAGGCAAATGGTTTGTGTTATTCAGCCACCCAGCAGATTTTACACCGGTTTGTACAACTGAATTTGTTGCTTTTCAAAATAGATACGACAAATTTAAAGCATTGAATTGCGAATTAATCGGAATGAGTGTTGACCAGGTTTTTTCTCATATGAAATGGGAAGAATGGATAAAAGATAATTTAAACGTACAAATTGAATTTCCAATTATTGCCGACACAGGAAAAGTAGCTGCTACACTTGGATTAATACATCCCGGAAAAGGCACAAACACTGTTAGAGCAGTATTCATTGTAGATGCAAAAGCAAAAATCAGAATTATTTTTTACTACCCTCAGGAATTAGGTCGTAACATGGACGAAATTTTACGTTCTGTTGAAGCAATGCAACTTTCTGACAAAAACAAAGTAGCAATTCCGGCTAACTGGCCCAATAATGACTTTTTAGGCGACAGAGTTATTGTTCCACCTGCAACAAATAATAAAGCAGCTCAGGAAAGACTTAAAGACGCTAAAGAAGGAAAATTTGAATGTTATGACTGGTGGCTATGTCATAAAAAATTATAAAACATTAAAATTGTTGAAATATTAATAATTAAATTATAAGGAGAAATTAAAATGACTAAAAGAACAGAGCTTTATAAATGCGATATCTGTGGCAATATAGTGGAAATAAAACACACCGGTGCTCCGGCATTGGTTTGCTGCGGTCAGAAAATGAACTTGCTTACTGAAAATACAACTGATGCTGCAACAGAAAAACACGTTCCTGTTATTGAAAAAATAGAAAACGGATATAAAATAGTTGTCGGTGAAGTTGAACATCCAATGGTTGATAAACACTACATTGAGTGGATTGAGCTGATAACAGAGGATGAAGTTTATACTAAATTCTTAAAATCCGGAGATAAACCAGAAGCTATTTTCATAATAGATGCTGAAAAAGTAACAGCCAGAGCTTACTGTAATTTACATGGAAACTGGATAAATAATTTTTAAATAAGAAAGGAGAAAAACATGTTAAATTCAAGATTAGAAAAAGAAATTAATAAACAAATAAATGCAGAACTATATTCTGCTTACCTTTATTTGTCAATGTCTGCATATTTATCTTCAAAGAATCTTTCAGGTTTTGCTAACTGGATGAAAGTACAATTTGAAGAAGAACAATTTCATGCATTGAAACTTTATCAATATATCCTTGAAAGAGGTGGAAAAATTGAACTTGAAAAAATTGATAAACCAAAAATTGTATGGAAAGACACTATTGAAGTCTTTGAAGAATCATTAGCTCATGAAGAGTTAGTAACTTCATTAATTAATAATTTGGTTGATATAGCTATTGAGGAAAAAGACCACGCAACGCTAAATATGCTACAATGGTTTGTTGCAGAACAAGTAGAAGAAGAAGCAAATGTTACCGATATTCTTGACCAGTTAAAACTTATCGATGGAAAAGGTTCGGGACTTTTTATGCTTGACCGTGAAGCAAAAGCAAGATCATTTACTCCTCCTGCAGCAGAATAAAATATTGTAGAATAAAAAATCACAAGATTATGGCTGATTTATCAACAAAATATATGGGTTTAAATTTAAAAAATCCTATAATTATTGGAAGTTCTGAACTGACTAATTCTGTTAACAAAATAAAAGCACTGGCAGATAGCAATGCCGGTGCTATTGTTCTCAAATCATTTTTTGAAGAACAAATTATGGCAGAAGTTTCGCAAAACATATATAAAGACCAATCCGGCTACACAGATGCTTACGAATACATCCGGGAATATACTAAAGAACATAATATCGACAAATATCTTGATTTAATTAGAGAAGCTAAAAAATCTGTAGATATTCCAATTATTGCCAGCATTAACTGTATTTCTGATAATGAATGGATTTCTTATGCAAAAAAGTTTGAAGAAGCAGGAGCTGATGCTCTTGAGTTGAATATTGCAATTCTTCCATCTGATTTCAATGTCAAAAGTGAAGATAATGAGAAAAAATATTTTTCAATTACAGAAAAGGTAAAATCACAGGTTAATATCCCTGTTGCTTTAAAGATGAGTTATTTCTCAGCAGGTTTGGCAAATTTAATACAACAGCTTAGTTATTCAGGCAATGTGGACAGTTTTGTTTTATTTAACAGATATTATATGCCTGATGTTGATATTGATAAATTGAAAGTTACTACATCAAGCACATTAAGTTCTCCATCAGAAATATCAACTTCATTAAGATGGATTGCACTTTTATCTGCGAATATTACTAAAGACCTTGTAGCATCTACAGGTATTCACGATGGCAATGCTGTTGTTAAACAAATCTTAGCTGGTGCAAGTGCTGTTCAAATTGTGTCTGCATTCTATAAAAAAGGACCACAATATATAAATACTATTTTGAAAGATATTGAAAAATGGATGGACAAAAAAGGATTTGCAAATATTGAAGATTTTAAAGGTAAACTAAGTTATGATAAAGCAAAGAATCCTGCTGTATTTGAGAGAACACAATTTATGAGATATTACGATAACGTAAAATAAATA
>CAYLPA010000343.1:0-3125 GCA_964385385.1 uncultured Saprospiraceae bacterium
GGTCACCAATAAGGTCACCAATAAGGTCACCGATAAGGTCACCGATAAGGTCACCAATAAGGTCACCGATACTTTAACTGAAAATCAGCAAAGGATTATCAATTTAATGGTACATAATGCTTATATAACAACTAAAGAATTAGCTAATAAAATAAAAATATCGCAGAGAAAAATAAAGGAAAATATTGCCAAATTAAAAGAAAAAGGAATAATTGAACGTCTCGGGTCAACAAAGAACGGACACTGGGAAGTAATAAGTAGTGATAAATAAGTTGATATCTTGCTGTCGCTTAAATAAAGCAATACGTTTTATTAAGAAAAACATTCGGGATGGAAAAATTCAAAAAATAAAACATCTGTATTATTTTAATATGAATGAATATTCAAGATAATGAAAGATTGTATAAATAAATGAATAAAACAGAACTTAGAAACAGACCATTATCAGGCAAAACATAGAAACAGCTTATTAGCCGAAGCCTTTTACCTGACAGGCGAAGTAGAAAAATACGGTACCGGTTTTATAAGAATCCGCAAGCATTTAATTGATTATCCTGAGTTAAGTTACACTATTCAGGATTTGAATGATTTTCTAAGAGTTGTTATCGGGTCAAATAAAGATGTCACAAAAGATGTCACAAAAGATGTCCCTAAGGATGTCCCTAAAGATGTCCCTAAAGATGACACAATAAATGTCACAAAAGATGTCACAAAAGATGTCACAAAAGAAAAACGATTACAAACAATATTAAAAATAATCTCAAAAAATAAATCAATATCAACAAAAGAAATGGCAAAATTGCTGAATGTTACTATGCGAACAATAATGCGGGATATAGAAATTTTACGGGAAAAGGGTAAAATAAATAGAACTGGAGGCAGAAAAGACGGATACTGGAAAATTATTGAAAAATAAAACATCCGTATTATTTTAATATTGATGGATATACAGGATAATGAAAGGTTGTATAAATCGTAATATAGATTAATAATTTAACAATGAATATTTTTTTTAATTTTTTTAGTTTTTTTTTCAATTGAAATAAAAAAATGTATCTTTGTAAAATAAATTAACAGGCAGTTGCCTGTTTAAATTAATTTGGTCCATTTTTTACTATAATCCCCTTAAAAAATTAGGTGAATCTCAATATTTAAAAAAAATTGCGATAGATTTTGTCTGTGATACAGCTAAATATAAATATTCCTATAACTTTTCCTGGTTTGGAAGACACATTATTCAATATTCATACAGTTTAATAATATAACAAAATAAAGAGTGAATCAAAAACAACTCAAAGAACTAATAAAACAGGGTGAATCCCAGTACCTGGATTTCAAGAGAACACCAGCAAACATAGGAAAAGACATCTGTGGTTTTGCAAATACAAATGACGGAATTATACTTGTTGGTGTGAGTGATGATGGAAAACCTGTTGGTGTGAGTGATAAGAAAGAAGAGGATGTTGCTAATGCTGCATATTCATTAGACAAGCCGGTCTATCCTGAAATTGAGAAAATCAAATCAAACGGAAAAACCGTTCTGATGGTTAAAGTCAAGAAAAGTTCAGAACTGCATACATACAAAGGTTACGGATATAAGCGGATTGGTTCAACAAATAAGCCGATGAGTATTGAGGAATTGGTTAAAAGGGCTAATGAACTTGGGATTGTGAAGTTTGATTCGCAAGTTTGTAAAGAATCTACTCTTGAGGATATTGACGATGAGAAGGTAAAGTGGTATCTTGAACAGAGAGAAATCACAAGGAATATGTCTCGGGAAATAAAAATTCCCATAAACCAGTTTCTGCAAAATATAAAAGCATTAGAAGGAGATAAACCAACTTACGCAGGGATTTTATTTTTTGGAAAAGTCCCACAGAAATTTTTACTTAATGCACGACTGAGAGTTGTGAAATTTAAAGGTACAAAAGTGATTCACCCGACATTGGATACTGCTAACTGCGAGGGAACAATCTGGGAAATGGTAAATACAGCAGAAGATTTCATAAGAAAGAATATACGGCTTCTCGGAACAAGAACAGAAACAAGTTTCAGAAGAAAAGATAAATTTGAGTACCCGATAAAAGCCGTAAAGGAGGCGATACTCAATGCCTTGATACATAGAAACTATCTTGAAACAGGCGATGTCAGGGTTTTTATATTTGACAACCGGATTGAAATAATCAACCCCGGGAACTTCCCTGAGGGCGTAACACCTGAAAACCCTGCACATAAACCAGTTAATGAGAATCTCTGCCAGTTTGTTTATGACATTGGGTTTATTGAAAAGTACGGCTCCGGAATTTATATGATGCGGGACTTAAGTAGAAAATGGGGGAATAAAGAACCTTACTATGATCTCCACCCGATTGAAACCAGGATTATTTTTGAATCACCGATTAAAGAGACAAGTTTTATTGAAACAGATGAATTTGAGGGTTTGAACGAGCGGCAGAGAAACATGATGATGTTTTTATACAAATATGGGAAATTTACAAGAAAAGATTACGCGTCAGAAACTAATATATCATTAAGACATACGAACCGAGAGATTAATGAACTAATTAATAAAGGAAAAATTATCAAGCACGGGGAAGGAAGGGGCGTTTATTATACTCTTTCCTGATGTGGCACGATTAATGGCACGATTAATGGCACGATTATCATAAAAAATATATAATAAAATTTTAAAATGGACCCAATTTCAAAATTTAAAGTATTAAGGAAGGAAAACTTAAAAGCAATGAGCAAAGACAAAGAATTAAAAAAAACTGCACTTGAATTTATTGCAAAATCAGCAAAATATAATTATTCCTATAATTTTGACTGGCTGGGCAGACCCATAATCCAGCATCCTGAGGATATGATGGCTATGCAAGAGATTATATGGTGCGTCAAACCGGATTTAATTATTGAAACTGGTATAGCTCACGGCGGCTCATTGATATTCTCCGCGTCTATACTTTAACTGAAAATCAGCAAAGAATTATCAATTTAATGGTACATAATGCTTATATAACAACTAAAGAATTAGCTAATAATACGAAACCGTCCCGATTTTAAATCGGGATTTGGTTGAGTTAATGCCGAATGACTGAAACTTGCGAAAATTTATTTTCGCTTAG
>CAYLPA010000344.1:0-3117 GCA_964385385.1 uncultured Saprospiraceae bacterium
TGTTCAAAATATGATTATCTAATAACAATTGAAACCGATTTCGGTAATATAAAAATCCTGCTTTTTGATGATGTACCTATTCACAAAGCTAACTTTATAAAACTTATCGAGGAAGGGTTATACAACGGAAACAATTTCCACAGAGTGATTAATGGTTTTATGATTCAAGGTGGAAACGACACAACATCTTTCAACAAAGGAAAAAAATTTAATGAAATAACTTTGCCCGCTGAATTTTCTGAAAAACACAAACATATCTGGGGCGCCGTTGCTGCTGCACGAGTTGACAATCCTGAAAAACGTTCAGACAGAACTCAATTTTTTATTGTTCAAAACCACAATGGAGCTCACTTTCTTGACAATCAATACACAGTTTTTGGTCAGGTGATGTCAGGATTAAATGTGATTGACAAAATTGCTGCCCAGCCAGTTGATGCAAACAGCAAACCATTGAAAAATATAACAATGAGCATCACTGTTGAAAAAGTAAAAAAGGAAGATATCAAAAAATTTTATTGTAATTAGTCTTTGCAAGAAAACTCCAAATATCAAAAAACAAATGACAAATAAATTCCAAAAACTAAAATTCAAAAATCCAAACAGTTTGAATTTTAGCAATTTAAAGTTTTGAATATATTTTATATAGACAAATATTGTTTACAGATTTTCAAAAATATTAGTTTTCGGGCAGGCACTAATTAGAATTAAAAATAATTCGAGACAGATAATTAAAAACCCATATTTTTTTTTTATTTCTATCATTTTTAAAATATTTAAAAATAAACATTTGTTTATATGATATTTTTTTTATTTTTACTGTCTTTTTTAACAGAATATTTAATAAACAAAAACAAATTATTTATTAACTAAACAAAATTATTATTATGGACCATGGACCAGCAGTAGAATTAGGTGTCGATAATGCCGGAGAAAAAAAGGCAAAACTCGGTGTCTGGTTATTTGTAGCGTACACATTAGTGTATGCAATCTTTGTTGCAATAGGAGTTACAAACTATGAAGCAATGGGTAAAATTGTTCTCGGGAATTTAAACCTTGCAGTTGTTTTCGGCTTTGGATTAATTGTTTTAGCCATTATTATGGGCATAATTTATAATGCCCTTTGTACAAGCTATGAAAATAAAATGAATAAGGAGGAAATGTAATGATATATGAAGCGTCGACATTTGCAGTAGTTTTATTCTTAGTATTTGTAGCCATTGTTCTTGGTTTATCATTTTACTTTGCGAGAAAAACTAAATCTTCCAGCAGTTATTTTGCTGCTGGAGGAACAATTCATTGGGCAGTTAACGGTATTGCCTTTGCAGGTGATTATTTGTCAGCAGCATCTTTCTTAGGAATTTGTGGTATGATTGCATTCTCAGGTTATGATGGGTTTTTATATTCCATTGGTTATCTTGCAGGTTGGATTGTTGCATTATTTTTAGTTGCTGAACCTTTAAAACGCCTTGGTAAATTTACATTTACGGATGCTTTGGATGCTAAATTTAATTCAAAAGGAATTCAGTTCACAGCAGCTCTAAGTACATTAATTGTATCACTTTTTTATCTAATTCCTCAGATGGTTGGAGCTGGAGCACTTGTTACTCCATTATTAGGATTACCCCATTGGGTTGGAGTTGTTATTGTGGGAGCTATTGTAATTACAATTGTTGCAACTGCTGGTATGACATCAACAACTTATGTACAGTTTATTAAAGGTGGTTTATTAATAGTGTTTTCAACAATATTAGCAGTTTACATCTTCAGCAATGGATTAAATTTAAAACCAAAACAAGGTGGACAAGATTATCATGATTTTATGGCATTGACCGAAAGTGATATGCAAGGCTATGAGATTGTGGATAATATTGATGTAAAAGATTATCATTTCTATAAGATGGAAAAAGAAGGTGTATTCCGATGGTTCCAGCTAACTGATGATAAATATGTTGAAGTACTTTCAAAAACCTTAACTGCTGATGAGAAAGTGTTGTACAATGGTGAACCGAAAGAAGAAGAAAAATTCTTTCAGGTTGGTCATTTAAGCAAAATTGTGGTAGATGGGAAGGAAGTTGAGAAAACCGGTTCTTTAGGACCATTCAAGTTTTTATCTACAATTGGAACTGAGGGAACTGAGATAGTAAGATTTATAAAGGAGAAATTCGATGATGATAGTGGAAATCATATAACAATTTGGCGTCAGGAATTAACTGCCGGAAAAGATATGTTAATGCCAGGTCTTAAGTTTAAGAAGCTAAGAGAAAAAACTCCAATTGGGAAAATTAACTTTATCTCATTAATGTTAGCATTATTTTTAGGTACTGCTTCATTACCACATATATTAATTCGATATTATACGGTTCCTAGCCAAAAAGCTGCCAGAAAATCAACAATTGTTGCAATTTCAGCAATTGGATTCTTCTACATTTTAACTCTTTTTATGGGTCTTGGAGCTTCAGTTAACGGTGTTCTGGATGTTGAGAGTAGTAATATGTCAGGACCACTTCTCGCAAAGGCATTTGGCATTGGATTATTCTCTATAATATCAGCAATAGCTTTCGCCACAGTGCTTGGAACTGTTAGTGGTTTAATTGTGGCATCATCCGGAGCAATTGCACATGATTTTATTGATAGATTTTTGGGCAGAAACCTTACTGATAAAGGTAAAGTATTTGCCGGAAAAATTGCTGCTTTCTCTGTTGGATTAGTTGCTATTGCTTTAGGAATTATATTTAAAGGAATGAATGTATCATTCTTAGTAGGATGGGCTTTTGCCGTTGCAGCATCTGCTAACCTTCCGGCAATCCTAATGGTATTGTTTTGGAAGAAAACAACCGCTAAAGGTGTTTCATGGTCAATAATTGTTGGAATAGTTTCAGCTCTTGGCATTATTATTACAGGTCCTACTATTGGTGATCAGTTCTTTGGTATTGCAAAAGAAAATGCGATTCAACCATTAGATGCTCCTGCAATTATTTCATTCACATTGGCATTATTAACTTTAGTAGTTGTTTCTTTAGCAACACAAAAAGATAACGTTAATAAAATTGATATTAAATAATTCTTTAAACATAAAATTAAAAATCCCTTACAGAATTAATTGTAAGGGATTTTTTT
>CAYLPA010000345.1:0-3110 GCA_964385385.1 uncultured Saprospiraceae bacterium
ATTTAACCACCAACACTTTTAATGTTATTGAATGGCTCTATATTCCAACATTCATCAAATACTGCACAAACAATAATAAATATTATGTCGGTTCAAGATATAACGGGATGTTATGCTCTGCTGATGGAATGACATGGGATACTGTTTCCTATTTTCAAAGTAAAGGGTGCTCTGACATGGATTTCTATGGGCAACATATTGTGGTAACACAGGAAAACAATATATATGCCACTTATTACTCAAATAATGGAGGTTCAACATGGAGTCAATCTTCATCAAACATTCCAATTCATGCTCTTGCATTTGACCAAAATGGAATATTATTCGGAGTATTTGCCGGTAATTCAAATTCTTCAGGTCTATATATTTCTAATGACTTTGGTTGTTCGTGGAATATTGAACAATTCATAGATAATATGAACACAGTTGGATTTGATGTTATGAACAATTTATTTACAGGTTTTCATGGAGCTTTAGCTCCTTACGGAGGAGTAGCAATTTATGATACTTTAGGAAACAATTTTACTTTTTTGAATACCAACCTGCCTAACAAAAACATCAACAAGTTTAAAACAAATCCTATCTTGAGCAGTATCAAAATTTTTGCTTGTACTGACTCAGGTGTTTATTTTTGTGGAGACTATTTATCATCTGTTAATCAAAATAATTTTCCTGAAAACAATGTCAGCATTTACCCAAATCCTGCAAAAGAAAAAATTGTAATTGAATCCTTAGATAAACCCACCATTGAAATTATCAATATACAAGGTCAAATAATTAAAAAAACAACTTTAACAAGTAAAAAATCAACAGTAAATATTGCAAAACTATCATGCGGAGTTTATTTTATAAGAGTAAAAACAAACAAGGGAACAACTATTAAGAAATTCGTAAAACAATAAAATTTATTAAATAATTATATTGTATTTTTGCACAAACAAAAATCTGAAAACAAAATAAAATTCTAAATAAAAATAATAAAAATGAAAACAAAAATTTTATTCACTATTCTAACCGTAGCAATAACTCTTAATGTTATAGCTCAAAAAAGTAAATCAAAAGAAGTAAAGACTAAGTATTTATCTCTTCCATCTTATGACATATCTCAAACTGAACCATCGACGATAGTGGCTGAGTTTGCAATGGGTGTAGCTTCTTTTGGCACTCAAAAGTTAAAGGATACTAAATCAACATGTGTCCCCAAAAACGGTGGAATAAAAGACGCTGTTGAAGTAACAACTTACTATTTCGAAATTCCCGTTACTTATCCAGAATCATACTTGATTGCAAAGAGTCCATCAGGAAAAATCGTTTATGCATCTGAAGTTTCTAAAATAAAGAAAGATGTTGCAAAATTTGGTTTTAATAAATGCGAATACTGGGTTTCAGCTAAATTAAAAAAAGATTGGACATCCAAAGGAACAAGTTTCAAATTTAGTGTAAACAAAAAATATGAGACAGGGATTTATAATAAAGCAATTGCTGAAGCAAAAGCCAATGTGTATCTTTCATACCTTGCTCAAGAATTTAAAGTTTATACTGCAAAAGGTAAAAATTTCGATTACACTGATTTAGAGTCCGCATTAGAAAAAGCTCAAATGGCTTATAAAAATATTGCTAAGGCTGGTCCTAATCAAAATGATTTTAAATTGTTACAAGAATGTATCACGGTTTGGGAAAAAGAGTTAGCTGGTACTGATACCGAAAATAAAAAGTCAAGGATTAATAAAAATATTGCCAAAGGACTTCATGAAAACTGTGCCAGAGCATATTCTTATATGTATAATTTTGATAAAGCAATCCAACATGGAAATAGTTTTAAAAAGCTTTTTGGAAACATGCATACTCCAAGAACTGATATGATTGATGCTCTATTGATAAATATGGAGATGCAAAAAATTGCCGCAGAAAAAAACAAATCTTTGATGACAGACATTAGTGCTTTAAATGCAACAGCTAAAATCTCTTCAAAAAATGCCGTTAAAGTATTAAAACTAAAAAGCACAGATTTCCCTCGATTAAAAAAGGATTATATGCTGTTTAAAGGGTCTCAATTTTCTGATATTAAAGAATCGAGAGAAAAAGAAGAAGAGGCTGCAATAGCAAGCGGAGAATTAAATCCATATCAAAAATATGTTACTCAAATTGCCAGCGGACCTGCAATATTAATGACAATGGCACCTTCCCCATTAACCGGATTTCCTGAATTATCTGAACTTCCTAAAGAAATGTGTGCAATTGAAGGATTAATTCAGATAATGATTTTGAATAACAAGATAGAATCTATTCCTGCTGAAATTGGAAATATGTCTGAACTGCAAAAGCTAGACCTTTCAGGAAATAAAATAAGCTCTATACCAAAAGAAATCGGAAATTTATCAAATCTTAAAACACTCAAGTTAAACAAAAATCCTATTGAGAGCATTCCAAAAGAAATAGCAAATTGCAAAAACCTAAAAAACCTTTCATTAAAAGGTTCTAAACTCAGTTCTGATAATCAGAATGAGCTAATTAAATTATTGCCTAATTGTAAAATCAAATTCTAAACACTATGAAAAATTCATTAAAATTTATCTTTATATCAATTATGTTATTGATAGTAATTTCAGGATGTAATAAAGACGAACTTAGTTCTCAGGAAATGTTAGAAGCTAAATGGGTTATAACATCTCTGGAAATATTGGCTACAACAACTCCGGGAGATGGTTCATATTTAATATTTAATTCCTGCTCTTCACCTTGCACCGGAATTGACTACAACGCTTCCGATTCAACTTCTGGAACCTTTACTTATGTTTTAAACGACGATGCTACTCAAATTGAAATTACCGATACTATGGCTGATGGTGGCAATTACAATTTCACTTGGGATATCTTAGATTTAAATACAAGTCAACTTAAAATTACTACTTCAACATTATTCGGAAACCTTAAGATTGTGATGGCAAAAGAATAATTTTTGGAAATAAGTATGAGAATAAATTACCTTCCTTTTTATCTGATAATAATTGCATTATTTATTGGAATTATAGCTACTGCTTTGTTTTCTGACGGGATGTTTATGGATGGAGTTTTATATGCAGCAATATCAAACAACCTTGCTAATAATT
>CAYLPA010000346.1:0-3108 GCA_964385385.1 uncultured Saprospiraceae bacterium
TGGAACGATGGAAGTTTCGTAGGTCTTAACGGAACAAAAGCACAGGATAAAGAATGGGCTGTTGTTGACAGAAACATAAACACAATTTATACAACATGGACTCAATTTGATGATTATGACAGTCATAATCCAAATGATAGCAGTATTATTTTGTTTTCTAAATCAAAAACTCAAGGAAATTCATGGTCAACCCCCAAGCGTATTAACAAAATTGCAGGAGATTGTATTGACAGCGACAATACCGTTGAGGGAGCTGTGCCTGCTGTTGGACCAAATGGCGAAATTTATGTTTCATGGGCAGGACCCGAAGGATTATTATTTGACAAATCATTAGACGAAGGAAACACATGGCTCGAAAATGACATTTTTGTTGACAGCATTCCCGGTGGCTGGGATTTTGACATCCCGGGCATAAGCAGATGTAACGGACTTCCCATTACTGCTTGCGACTTAAGTCAAAGCCCATATCGTGGTACAATTTATATTAACTGGTCAGACCAGCGAAATGATACAACTGATACAGATATTTGGTTAGCAAAATCAACAGATGGAGGTTTAACATGGAATAGCCCAATACTTGTCAATGATGATAATTCGGGAAATCATCAATTTTTTACCTGGATGACAATTGACCAGACCACTGGTTATCTTTATTTTGTTTTCTACGACAGAAGAAATTATAATGATAGCAGAACGGATGTTTATATGGCAGTTTCAAAAGATGGTGGCAGCTCTTTTATTAACTTTAAAATTAGCGAGAGTTCCTTTGTTCCTAATCATAAAATATTTTTTGGTGATTACACAAACATCACCGCACACAACAATGTAGTTAGGCCAATTTGGACAAGAATGCATCATAATCAATTAAGCATCTGGACAGCTTTGATTGATGTTAATGCTATTGGTATTGACAATATAAATTATTCTCCAGTAAGTCTCGAACAAAACTATCCTAATCCTTTTAACGATAACACTTATTTCCCTTTTAAAATTCGTAAAACTACTAATATTAGTTTGGTAGTTTTTGATATTTTCGGAAGAGAAGTTGCAAGATTAATTAACAACGAAACTCGTGATTACGGAAAATATATTGAAAATTTCAATCCCAATGATTATTCTTTATCGCCCGGTGTGTATTATTTTTCTCTGCTGGCAGAAAACAAAAATATTGTAAGGAAAATGATTTATGTGAAATAAAATTTTCTTCTGATTTATTACAATTTTTCAATTAAATTTGCCTCCTAATAATTAAACTATTTTATAGATGAGCGACCAAATCAAACACGAGTGTGGATTAGCTTTGATTCGACTATTAAAACCTTTAGAATTTTATCAAGCCAAATACGGTTCAAGTTTTTACGGATTAAACAAACTGTATTTATTGATGGAAAAACAACATAACCGAGGACAAGATGGTGCAGGTATAACCAATATAAAATTCGATGTAGAACCCGGGGAAAAATACATAAACAGAAAACGCTCAAATTCATCAAATCCTATAAAAGACATCTTCAACGAAATATATAATCAAATAGAAGAAATTAATGAAAGAAATCCTAAGTGTTTAAACGATGTTAACTGGCTAAAGAAAAATATTGAATTTACGGGCGAGCTTTTTTTAGGTCATTTGCGTTACGGAACCTTCGGTCAAAATATTATCGGAACCATTCACCCTTTAATAAGGCGAAACAACTGGATGACACGAAATTTAGTTGTTGCAGGCAATTTTAACCTAACAAATGTTGACGAACTTTTTCAGAAATTAATTAATATCGGGCAACACCCTATAGAAACTTCCGACACCATTACTATTCTTGAATTAATTGGCAGTTGTCTTGACGACGCTAATGAAGAATTATACAAAAAATTCAAGGCGAAGGGTCATACAAAAAAAGAAATTTCAGACTTAATTGCCAAGAATCTTGATATTGGTAAAATTATTTCCAAATCATCAACACTTTGGGATGGAGGCTATGTTATTGCCGGAATGATTGGGCATGGCGACGCTTTTGTTTTAAGAGACCCTGCTGGGATTCGTCCTGCATTTTATTATAAAGATGACGAAATTGTTGTTGCTGCATCAGAGCGACCTGTCATCCAAACAACTTTTAATGTTCCTTTCAATAAAATAAAAGAGGTTAAACCCGGCCATGCATTAATTGTTAAAAAGAATGGCAAAACATATGAGCATTTATGTAAAGAACCTACCGAAAGAAAATCTTGTTCGTTTGAAAGAATATATTTTTCACGTGGAACAGATGCAATAATTTACAAAGAAAGAAAGAAATTAGGGAAATTGCTTGTCCCTTCAATACTGAAAGCTATAAATTATGATTTTAAAAACACTGTATTTTCTTATATTCCAAATACTGCTGCCGTAGCTTTTTATGGAATAATGCACGAACTTTATGATTTTTGCGACAAAGTTAAAAAAGACAAAATCATTCAGTTGGGAAACAAAATAACTGCTGAAAAATTAGACGAAATTCTATCTTTAAATCCAAGAATTGAAAAAGTTGCTATCAAAGATGCAAAGCTGAGAACTTTCATCACACAAGATAATTTAAGAGACGACCTAACTGCTCATATCTATGATGTAACTTATGGAACTATTAATGACAATGTTGATAATTTAGTTATTATTGACGATTCAATTGTTAGAGGTACTACTTTAAAACAAAGCATTATCCAAATTCTTGACAGATTGCGTCCTAAAAAAATTATTATTGCTTCTTCGGCACCACAAATTCGTTATCCCGACTGCTATGGAATTGATATGGCAAAATTAAATGATTTTGTCGCTTTTCGCGCTGCCATCACGTTGTTGAAAGAAAATAATCTTTCTAATGTAATAAACGAAGTTTACACAAAATCTAAGGCTCAGGAAAGTTTGCCTAAAGAACAAATTGTGAATTATGTTAAAGAAATTTATAAGCCATTTAAGGCAACTCAAATATCTGAAAAAATTTCGGAATTGCTAACTCCGAAAAACGTAAATGCTAAAATCGAAATCATCTATCAAACTATCGAAGACTTGCATTTAGCTTGCCCAAATGATAAAGGAGACTGGTGTTTTACGGGGAATTATCCAACTCCCGGTGGAAACAA
>CAYLPA010000347.1:0-3095 GCA_964385385.1 uncultured Saprospiraceae bacterium
AAAACATCTTTGTTTTTTCTGCTTTTTGTTTTGTTTTCACCTGCTTTGTTTGCCCAGTTCTACAATGGTTCTCAATTAACTTTCGGGAAAAACCGAGTCCAGTACGGAGAGAGATTTTGGTCCTTTTATCGATTTGGTCAATTTGATACTTATTTTTATCAGGGTGGAAAATCACTTGCCGAATATACCGCAAAATATGCCACTTTACAAATTAAAGAAATTGAAAAAAAACTAGATTTTAATTTAGAAGAAAAAATACAGTTTTTGATTTATAATAAACTCTCAGACCTAAAACAAAGCAACATAGGTTTGGTTAGCGAGGAACAATATAATATTGGCGGAATAACTTATATTAACGGTTCAAAAATATTTCTATATTTTGATGGTAGCCACGAAAATTTTGAGCAACAAATTCGTGCCGGAATCATTAATATTATTTTGAATCAAATGTTATATGGCAGCCGCATTACTTCGATTGTTAAAAATTCAACTCTTCTGGCACTTCCTGAATGGTACACTCAGGGATTAATTTCATATGTTTCAACAGGGTGGAACACCGAAATTGACAATAAAGTAAAAGATGGTATTCTGTCGGGAAGATATAAAAAATATAATATGCTTACAGGAACCGATGCTTTGTATGCCGGGCATTCTATCTGGAAATTTATTGCAGATAAATATGGCGAACGTTCAATTCCGAATGTAATTTATATGACAAAAATCAGCAGAAATGTTGAAAATGGTTTTTTGTTTGTTATGGGAATTTCTTATAAGAATTTAATTAACGAATGGATTCAATATTATACCGAAATGTATGATGAAAATTTGTTTACGAGAACACAGCCACCAAGTGATATTATTCAGAAAAAAATAAAAGCCAAAAAAGTTTACAGCAAAATCAAACTTAGTCCCGATGGAAAATATACTGCTTACACTACTAATGAAATCGGAAAATACAAAGTTTATTTGTTTGACAATGAAACAAAAAAAGTAAAAAAAATTATTAAATCAGGATATAAACTAGAAGAAAAAACAGATTATTCTTATCCTTTACTTGCATGGCATCCATCGGGAAAAGTTCTTTCGATTATTTTTGAAGCAAAAGGCAAAATTTTTCTTTATCACTATATGCTTGAAACCAAAAAATTTGATAAAAGCCAACTGTTTAACATTGAGAAAATTCTTGATTTTTCATATAATCATAACGGAAGCAAGTTTGCTTTGTCGGCGGTTCAAAAAGGGCAATCCGATATTTTTGTTTACCATCTAAACGCAAATACCTATGAAAGAATTACCAAAGATATTTATGACGATTTATGCCCTCGTTTTATTAATAGTTCACAAGAAATAGTTTTTAGTTCAAATCGCGTTAACGACACATTGAGATTTGATATAGAAACTCATAAAAGAAAAACCAGCGATTCGATAAAGGTTAAAACCAACAAAGATATTTTCCTTTATAAATATAAACAAAAAAATCCTGTTCTTCGAAGAATAACAAACACTCCTTTCGCTAACGAAACCCAGCCTCAGGAATACGAAAATCAATATATTAGTTATCTGAGTGATTTAAGCGGAATTCAAAACCGTTTTATTGCCCGCTTCGACAGCGCTATAAGTTATATTGACACAACAACTCATTATAAATATTTCTCATCTTCTTTTCCTGTAACAAATTTTTCGCGAAGCATAATTGAACAGGATATTAGCCCCAAAGCAGGAAAATATGCGGAAATAATATATTCTGACGGGCTTTATAAAATGTACGTGAATGAATTGGTTTCCGCCGGAGAATTATCATCGGTTGAGCTTGAAACAACTCAATATGCAGAGCAATTGGAAAGAATATTAAAAGATATCGAAACAGATACATTATCACAAAAAATACCAAAACAAGAAAAAAGGACAAAACGTAAAAAAATTGTTACTGTTTGGGATGAAGAAGAAATCACAGACAGCACAAATATTGATATTGATAATTACAGTTTTGGAACTCCAAAAAAAACAGGAAAAGAAAGTTATAGCGACACCCTAAATCAAAATAAAGATAATATTGCATTCGCAGAATTTACATTCCCCAAACAACGGAATTATGATGTTGAATATTCAATAAATGTCTTAGTAAGTCAGGTTGATTTTAGTTTTTTAAATTCCGATTATCAGTCTTTCACAGGTGGAGGTGCGCCGATATTTATAAATCCCGGTTTTAATTTTTTAATAAAGATTGGCGTTAACGACATTCTCGAAGATTATAGAATAACAGGTGGGGTAAGACTTGCTATTAGTTTTGATAATAGCGAGTATATTTTGAGCTACGAAAATTTGATAAAGCGACTTGACAAACAAATTGTTTTTCATCGTAAATCAATTCAAAATATTCAGGATTATTCTATTATTAAACACAATTCCTATGAACTTTTATATATTTTAAAATGGCCCTTTAATAACGTAATGGCTCTGAAAGGTACTATTCTTGGCAGAAACGACAGGGCAGTAAATCTTTCTACAGATATTCAAAATTTACAAGAACCAAATGTTTACAAAACATGGGCAGGGCTAAAAGCTGAATTTGTGTTTGACAACACACGCTACAAAGGTTTAAATCTTTATTATGGAACAAGATATAAAATCTTTGGAGAATATTATCGCCTGATTGATAATATTAAAAACGAACTTTTTGTTGTTGGATTGGATTACAGGCATTATCAAAAAATTCATAAAACTTTTATCTGGGCAAATCGTTTTGCAGCAAGCTCATCCTTTGGCAATAACAAGCTAATTTATTATATGGGAGGTGTTGACAATTGGCTGATTCCTAAATTTGACCAATCAATAAATATTGCAACAGACCAAAACTATACTTACCAAACTCTTGCTACAAACATGAGAGGTTTTCAACAAAACATTCGTAATGGAAATAGTTTTGCTGTAATAAATAGTGAACTCCGTTTTCCTGTTTTTAAATATTTTTCCAATAAACCTGTTAAATCCGAATTTTTAAATAATTTTCAGATTGTAGGATTTGCTGATGTTGGAACAGCATGGACAGGTCCTGACCCTTATTCCAAAGAAAATTCTTTATACACCCGAATTAT
>CAYLPA010000348.1:0-3069 GCA_964385385.1 uncultured Saprospiraceae bacterium
ATAAAACCCAACAAGAACAAGTTACACAACCTGTTAAAGTTGAGAAAAAAGTTGGTAGAAATGACCTATGCCCCTGCGGCAGCGGAAAAAAATATAAACACTGCCACGGGAAATAATTGTTCTTTGCTAAACTTGAAAAATCCTAAATCATCTTAGTCTCCAAACTAAGTCGTAATAAAATTTCATTCATTAATTCTCTATCTTTCTTAAATATTTGTAATTTTATTGCTTATAATTATTAAGAATAATTGATTAATAATATTTGTGAGCGGGAGACAGTAATATCAAAAACTTAATGACACCCGTTGCAAACGATCGCCAGCAGAGTTTTTTAAGGTCGCAATTTGCGACCTTAAAGAAATAAGATTAATTTAGCATCAATTTATTAAACAAATGAACACTAATAAAATTGCAATTCCGGATGAAATAATAAAACAAAATAATATTTCCATGGAACAAACACATAAATTTATTTTATTAGTATTTTTCTTGTTGTCTTCTTATCAAATAAACGCTCAATATGAATTTAAAACCATAGAAATAGATTCTGTTGAAATCAATGAAATGGACATATATAATATTATTGATAGCTTAATTGATTATGAAAAACAATGTGGCTATTATTCAGATACATTATCATTTATTATAAATACTTATAAAGATACTTCTTATAATGATACAACTATATTTTCTATAACAAGCACAAATAGACTAAAGATATTAATGAGTAGATATTCAACAGGATATTTTATTTATAAAAGACATTTTTTTGTAATAGAAAACGAATTAATTTCAAATCTTTTTTTCAGAACATCAAAGAAAAGATTATTTACATATTCTATTTGGTTAGTTCCAATGGTAGATTTTGGATCACATTCATGGCTGTATTTTTATGGTAAT
Organism: uncultured Saprospiraceae bacterium; assembly: GCA_964385385.1. Classification (GTDB taxonomy): domain Bacteria; phylum Bacteroidota; class Bacteroidia; order Bacteroidales; family CAYLPA01; genus CAYLPA01. The sequence continues at coordinate 901 of CAYLPA010000348.1, forward strand.
GATAATTTTATATTTGATAGTGGTGAAACACCATGTCCCAGATGATTTTATTTACAAACTATTAGATAGTTGTGAAATACAAGTAACTTTTAGATATATTTTTAAATTTAATTATCATGAAAACTAAACTTTTGTTAATAGTATTATTGGTTTTTTCAACAAACATTCTTCAATCTCAAGATAATTTAGTCTTCGGAAAAGTCAAAATAAGGCAGAATAAAATAATTCTTTCAATTAATAACAAATCACCTGAAAAATTTGTTATATATGATTTTGCTTGTACCTTTAAAAATAATTTTTATACCCCTATCTATTATTCTTTTCTCAATGATACTCTTGAAATTGTGCTTTTTAATTTTGAACAAGATTTCCAAACAGGGCATAGGTCAAATGATGTTGTAATTATTGATGGAAAAAGAATTAAAAATGACTTTGAAATTCAACCAAATCAAAAAGTTAAGTTTCTTGTACCCGAAAAACGAATAAAAAAAGTTAAATTTATAAAATTACATTTATCGAAAAGTGATATTTTATTTTGTGATAGTAATATTTCAGTCCATTTTTTTGGAAGATTTAAGCATAGTAAATAGAGTAGTGTACTCTATGGAGTTTTTTATAATTAAAAACTAATTATTACTGTAACAACAATTTAATATCTTTCAAAGTTTGGAAACTCTGCTACTCAACAACACCAAATTCACGAAACTTTACTATGCCGAAAGCCAAAGAGTAGCAAGCATACACCAGCAGCAAGATAATTTCTTTATATCAGTTTAAATTGAATTGTTTTTCCTTTTATACGACCTTACTAAAATAATAATGGCAGTAAATAATAGAAATGCACCAAAGCTAAACGTTACATTGTAACCAAAAAATGAAAAGATTACTATTCCAAGAAGTGGAGCAAATAATCCTCTTACACCGGTTAAGGAAGTATGTATTGCCTGATAAGTGCTTACATCTTCATCTTTGCAAAAATAGGCTGAACCTATATACCACAATATACTCATTGTAGCAATGAAAACACTAAATGCCAGATAAGATAATATTAAAAAAAGGTATAATCTTATGTTCATAAAATCTGTGTAAACAGGAAAATAATGAGTTACAATTAATAAAACTAAATGAAGTGCCATTGTGCTAAATGTGATTATAGCAAATCGTCTTGGGTCAATTTTTCCAATTAATTTCCCAAAAAAAGGAATCATAAAAATTGTAAGAATATTGTAAGCGTTTTTATAAAAACCAAAACTTGCTCCATTCATATTTAGTTCATCAGCAAGAAATATTGAAATAACCGGAAAGGTTACCATCCATGCAATTCCATAAAGCATAAAACCAATTTCAAAATCACGATATGGTTTATTCCCAACAATAATACTTTTAATTGTTACTAAGGAGTCCTTTATTGCAGTCCAAAAAGACCTTTTTATCTGAATGATGGGAATGCTCTTTGTATCTATTAAAGAAAGAATGAAAATTGAAAGAATGCCTAAAGCACCGACAATAGGATAAACATATCGAATTGAATAACTGTCGAAATCAAGTAAAAATCCAAAGCCAACAGTTACAAGCATTACAACAACTTTATTAACAGTTGAAGCATAACCATAAAGTTTCCCAAAGTTTTTATGACTGTAGTTGTTCTTTAAGAACATATTTATAGTAGGGAAAAGTAGTGGATTAGCGAGTACATAAATCAGAAAAATTGCCAAAAATAAATATGGATATATTGAACCTGCGGAATAAGCTTCGGGATTCTTAGGGAAAAATATTAGAGCAAATAATGGCAACCTAGTTGAAATTGCAATTACTCTAAGAAGTTTTTTCTTATTCTTTATTCTTCTTAGAATTTCATTGAAAAATATTGCAAATATTAAAACAAAAGCCATGAACTGAGTTAGCATGGCAACTTGCAAATTACTCCCATTCATACTCCTGAGAATAACGAACTCATTCAATGCCATAACACCTAATATTACTCCATCAATAAAAAAGTATAACAAATGGAGTTTAAATGTGCGTCTTTCAGTTGGATCTAAAGCTTTGAAAAAATTCATTAATATTCAAAATTAGCGTACAAAGATAATTAATGATTTACTAAAAATATTAATAAAATCACTAGCATCCGAAAGTCTTAATTTTAATAAGCCCTTAGAATCCCATATA
>CAYLPA010000349.1:0-3056 GCA_964385385.1 uncultured Saprospiraceae bacterium
ATAGATTGAAAACTTGCTGCCATTGCAAACAGCAAAAACAATAATACAATGAACTTGTAATTAGATAATATTGATTAAATACGATTTTTCATCTTCATTTTTCGATAGAAAGCAAAAAACAATTTGTGTGTGAATTAGGAAATACTATTCTTTAGCTTTAAAAATCACTCCCTTATGTTTTTTTCCGTCAATTTTAATATCAAGAGGTTTTTTAAATTTCAGATGCCTGATAAATTCGTCTTCATAATACGCATCAACTTTATTAAGGAAATCAATATCATAAAATCCATCATTAGCGAAAGGATTAATAGTAAAATATCCAACCTGAAAAGAAGTAAGATTTTGAAAAAAGTGGGTTCCCTGACTTGGGTCAATTCTATAATTTTCAAGACCAGATTCTACAATTAATCTAGCTGCCGAAATTTGGGACCATTTAACAGGAATTCCAAGCCATGGGTCGCTTGAGCCCCATCTGCCCGGTCCAACCAAAACATAATTTTTGTCCTCATCCAAAAAGCGTGAATTTATTTTTTCAATTTCATCTGCAATAAATTGACTTTTAGCAGCATTAAATGATTCAGGTTTTACATAGACCAAATCCTGAATTCCTTCAATTTCGCCATTTCCCAGTGCAGAATTTGAATAAATCAATGTTTCTTCAGATTTAACATCTTCAAGATTTATTTTAATTTTCTCGTTAATTTCAACTATCGGGCGAATTTGTAAAAAACTAAATATTTTGGGGACACCATCAGGAACATCCAAATCAACTGCAAATTCAATTTCAATAGGATTGTTCATTTCCTCCTGCCCTATTTTCAATAAAGTTTGAAGAATGTTTGCCAAAGGAAAAACATTATGATTTAAAATATTTGAAAATGTTATGACTTTTTTTCCTTTATAATTTGCTCCATCTCTTAAAACATTATTTTCAAAATCATAAGTAGAAACAAGGTTTTTAACAGATTTATCATTTTCAATATCTTTTATATTAAGTTTGATAAGATTAACATCATCAGAAACTGAGGGAGTAAAACTTTCGGGATTCAAATCAAGAGCTAAAAACTCATTTTGAGTGTTCTTCAATGCCATTTCAGGTGTTGATAGTTGGAGGATATTTTTAGGGTACTTTGGCGAGAATCTTAAGCATACACCACCATCAACAACATATTTCCCTAAACCTAAAGCAAGATTAACAATTCCATCTTCATGTTTTTCGGGATGTATGGGATAGAAATTTATTGAACGAGCAACGCCAGAAATGGCAGGATAAAACTTATCTCCATATCTTCTTCCACAGACTTCCTGTAGGACAATACCCATTTTTTCCTCGTCAATAACATTTTTTGTGGCAGACAAATAAGCTTTGCTATCGTTAAAAAAAACAGAAGCATAAACACTTTTTATAGCATTTCCCAAGAGTTCAATCATTAAAAGTTCGTTTGATTTAATGTTTGGAATCATATAAGTAGAATAGATGCCGGCAAAAGGCTGATAGTGGGAATCTTCGAGCAAGCTTGAAGACCTTACTGCAATAGGATTATCTATCACCGAAATAAAAGTGAGTAAATCTTCATGAATTCTAGAAGGTAAGCGACAATTAATAAAATGATGTAAAATTTTATCTTCAGACAAATCCGATAAACCAATTTCATACAAATTGTTTTCTTCCATAAACTCATCAAAGATATCTGTTGAAAGCACAACAGTTCGGGGAATTGTAATTACAACATTATCGTATTTATCAATAAGATTATTTCTTTTCAAAACAGAATCTATAAAAGCAAGCCCACGAGCTTTTCCACCAATAGAACCTTCACCGATTCTTGTAAAAATTAAATATTTATCGAAACTCTCCCTATTAAATGTTGCAATTACTCCTCTTCCTTTACTTTTTCTGTAGCTTGCAATAGCATCAAAAATAAAACGCTTTGTTTCATCAACATTGGCAAAATGTTCAACTTTAAGATATTTAAACATATCAGCAATAGGAAATAAAGCTCTTGCATTCAACCATTTTGAAAAATGATTTCTGGTAACATGATAGATAAAAGTTTTTTCCGGAATTTCAAATATTTTCTGTTGAAACGTTTGCAGGTCTTTAGCACAATCAATTTCCTGTTTAGTTTCAGGATTAATATAAATAAAATCACCAAAGGCAAAATTTTTAAAAATATAATCCCTAAGTTCAAATTGTAAAGTTTTAGAATTTTTATAAACAAAACCAATATTATTTTTTTCTGCAAATTCACTATTTTTAATATCTGATGATTGCAATAAAAATGGCAAATATTTATTATCGTTTCTTACCATTTCACAAAGCTTTATTCCTGCTTGTTTATCAGTTACACCATTCCTTTTGTAACTCATATCTGAGATTATTCCGAGCAAATTGTTTTTATACTTTTCATAAAATTCGGATGCTTCTTCATAGCTTGTTGCGAGAAGTATTTTTGGACGACCTCTCATTCTCATCATTTTATTATGCTCATTCAAGCCTTCGAGCATAAATGATTTCGATTGATGAAATATAATTTTATAAATATTTGGCAAATAACTCGAATAAAAACGAATTGAGTCTTCAACTAACATAATGACCTGAACTCCTACTTTTTCAACATCATGTTCAACATTCATCTTATCTTCGATTAGTTTAACTATAGCAAGTAAAATATCTGAATTTCCTAGCCAACAAAAAACATAATCTATTGCATCTAATTTTTCATTACTGAGTTTTAATGATATCTTTCTGGAAAATGGTGTTAATACAACTATCGGAATATTTGAAAAACTCTTTTTTATTTCAACAGATAATTCAAAAGGGTCCATATCCCCAATACTCAACATTAATATTACTAAATCAATATGTTCTTCACTCAAAATTTTAAAAGCTTTTTCAGCTGTTGATGCTTGAATAAATTGTGGAGGATATCTAAGGTTTAATGAAACATATTCATTGAAAATCTGCTCATCAACTCTTCCATCTTCTTCAAGCATAAATGCATCATAAGAACTGCATATCAACAAAATCTTACCAATTCTTTTTTTCATCAACA
>CAYLPA010000350.1:0-3034 GCA_964385385.1 uncultured Saprospiraceae bacterium
ACACAGTTGCTTTTGTGTTTGGACCTGTTCCTTCAATATTTATAATTTTCCCAACACCAAAGCGTTTATGTTCTACTTCCATGCCCGATTGAAGCTCTTCTGAAGGCGATGTTTCAAAGATGTCATCATTTTTTTGTGTATTCAAATTGCTAATTTTTTTCAAATTCTTATTTTGGAATTTTGAAAATGTCGCTTGAGAGAATTTTTGAGATTTTTGAGATTTTTTAGTATAATTATTATTATAAAATACTTCTTTATTTTGCTTTGAAACAATTTTTGGTTGTTCAATATATTTTGGATCTATTTCCTGAATAAACCTGCTGGGCTCTGTAATAGAAAGATTGCCCCAGCGATAGCGGGTTTCAGCATATGAAATTATTGCTTGCTTTTTTGCTCTGGTAAGGGCAACATAAAAAAGCCTTCTTTCTTCTTCCAATTCGGTGCGTGTTCCAACAGATTGAATTGATGGGAAAAGATTTTCTTCCATGCCAACAATATAAACAAAAGGAAATTCAAGCCCCTTAGCTGCGTGAATTGTCATCAGAGAAACATGATTTGTGTTTTTATCTAAGTTTTTATCGGCATCGGTTAGCAAAGCAATATCCTGAATAAATTCATCTAAAGTTCTTATGGAGTTTTCTGCTTTTTCGCCTTCCACAAGAACAACTTCATTATTTTCGTTTTCCGAAAAATCTTTTATTGCGTTAAGTAATTCTTCAACATTGTCATAACGGCTTAATCCTTCAGGAGAATCATCTTCATAAAGTTCTTTAATAATACCAGAAGACATAGCAATTTGTTTAGCCAATTCATAAGCATTTTTCTTTTTCAAGCTAACAGCAAAACTTTTGAGCATTGTAATGAAATTTGATATTTTATTCCTAGTTGCAGGGCTGATATTAAGTTGATAATTAGAAATGTTTTCAAGAATTTCCCATTGACTTATATTAGCTTGGCTTGCCGTAACAGTAATTTTTTCAAGAGTAGTGTTTCCAATTCCGCGAGCTGGGTAATTGATAACTCTGCTCAAAGCTTCTTCATCGTTGTGATTGATTACCAAACGAAAATAAGCAAGCAAGTCTTTAATTTCTTTTCTGGAATAAAAAGACAATCCTCCGTAAATTTTATATGGGATGTTTAATTTTCTAAGTGATTCTTCAAAAGCTCTCGATTGAGCATTTGTTCTATACAAAATGACAAAATTGTTTTCATGAAGTTGGTGGTTCATTTTGTTTTCAAAAATTGAATTTGCAACTAACCTTCCTTCTTCGTTATCGGTTGATGATTTTAATAGTTTTACCTTTCCTCCTTGGTCATTTTCTGTCCATATTTTTTTTGTTATCTGGTCTCTATTATTAGAAATAATACTATTTGCGGCGTTAACGATATTTTTTGTGGAACGATAATTTTGTTCCATCTTAAAAATTTTAAGGTCGGGATAGTCATTTTTGAAATTCAGAATGTTTTGAATGTTGGCACCACGAAAGGCATAAATGCTTTGAGCATCATCGCCTACAACACAAATATTTTCTTCTCTTGCAGTCAGCTTTTTTATTATCATGTATTGAACATAATTTGTGTCTTGATATTCGTCAATTAAAATGTATTTGAATCTTTTTTGATATTTTAAAAGAATTTCAGGAAAATCTCTTAATAAAATATTAGTGTTAATAAGTAAATCATCAAAATCCATTGCATTTGCTTTTTTACAACGATTTTGATATAAAACATAGAGTTGTGCTACTTTTGGTTTTCCTGACATTTTATCAGCATTTGTCAATTCGGAATTTTCGCTGTATTCTTGCGCTGAAATAAGATTGATTTTTGCTGAAGATATTCTTTTAAGAACATAAGATGGTGTATAGATTTTTATATCTAATTCTTGTTCTTTGATTATTTTTTTAATTAGATTTTTCGAATCGTTGGAGTCATATATCGTAAAATTTGAAGTAAAAGCTAATAATTCGCTTTCAATTCTTAATATTCTTGCAAAAATTGAATGAAAAGTTCCCATCCAAACATTCATAGCTTCGGATTCTCCTACAATTGTCAAGATGCGCTCTTTCATTTCGCGAGCTGCTTTGTTTGTGAAAGTCAGAGCAAGTATTCTAAAAGGGTCTATTCCGGTGTTCAAAAGATGTGCAATGCGGTAGGTTAAAACTCTTGTTTTTCCCGAACCAGCTCCTGCAATCACCATCATTGGACCATTGACATTTTCAACAGCTTTTCTTTGCTCGGGATTCAAATCTGAATAAATGTTTTTCATGCGTCAAAAATAATGCTTTTATTATTTGTTTTCTTTTTGACTGAAAATATATTTTCAACAAAAAAATCCAAACATTAAAAAACAATGTTTGGATTTTTTCTTTAAAGAAAATTTTAAATTATATCTTTATTAAGATTAATTCTTTATCATTTTCTTCACGAGACGTTTTCCGTCAAAAATAAGAGAATAATAGTAAATTCCGGCAGGTAAATTATTAACATCTAAATCAATTTGATGTTTTCCTGAAAGAACATTTTTATTTTCGGAATAAATTGTTTTTCCCAGTAAATTAATGACTTCGAATTTAATTTTTCCTGCTTTAGGAACTATATATCCAATTGTAGTAATTCCCTTTGTTGGATTAGGAACATTTTGGAATAGAATAAAATTACTATCGTCAAATTCATCTATACCTGGAATAACTCCATCTAAGCTTTCACATTTTTCATCATTTAATAAGTCGGCATCTCCAACAAGTTTTGTGCGAACACATAAATTATAGCTTCCTATCGGAGAAGGATAAACTGTAGTAAATGTATAAATCTCAGTAGCATTAGGTAGCAAAGTTCCTGTCCAAGTTTCCTGTATAAGATTAATTCCATATTCATATTCAATAGGAATGCTCGTAACAGTATTTGTTCCATGGTTTTTGATTTTAGCAGTTACAGTTACATTCGTACTGATATATGTTATACTGTCAGGACTAATGATTTCAAAAATTCCAACATCATCAGCTGCAGCAATTGTACTTATGTTTTTGCAAGTAGA
>CAYLPA010000351.1:0-3029 GCA_964385385.1 uncultured Saprospiraceae bacterium
TTTATACAATTGTTGAATAAAAGCTAAACAAAACAATAATACGATATTATAATAACATTTAGTTATAACTATTGGTCATTACGATAATAAATAGTATCTTTGGCGAAAAAAAATAATGTATTCAAGAATTTTAAAAAATATAATAAAAGAAAAAATAAATAGCGGTAAAGCTATTGTACTTGTTGGAGCAAGACAAGTTGGGAAAACAACTCTTATTAAAAACATTTTAGAAAATAAAGATTATCTGCTTTTAGATGCAGATGACCCAACAATCAGAAACCTATTATCAAATCCAAATACCGAACAAATAAGAACGATTTTAGCTGATAATAAAATGATATTTCTTGACGAAGCTCAGAGAATAGATGGAATAGGTATAACTTTAAAAATTATTACTGACCAATTTGAAGATGTGCAATTATTGGTAAGTGGTTCTTCTTCCTTTGATTTAGGAAATAAATTGAACGAACCATTAACCGGAAGAAAATGGGAATATGAATTGTTTCCCATCACTTGGGAAGAATATGAAAATAAACTTGGATATATAAAAACAGAACAACAACTTGAAAATCGCTTATTATATGGTTTTTATCCGGAAGTATTAAATAATCAAGGAAAAGAAAGAGAAATATTAAAAAATCTTGTTAATAGCTATTTATACAGAGATATTTTTGCGTTTTCAGATATAAGAAAACCAGAAGTTCTTGAGAAATTATTGCAGGCACTTGCTTTGCAAATGGGAAGCGAAGTTAATTATAACGAGTTATCTCAAATAGTAGGAATAAATAAGATTACCATTCAGAAATATATTGAAATTTTAGAAAAAGGTTATATTGTTTTCAGACTTAACAGTTTTTGCAGAAATGTAAGAAATGAAATAAAACGAAACCGAAAAATTTATTTTTACGATAATGGTATTAGAAATATGATTATTGGCAATTTCATTCAATTAGATTTAAGAATTGACAAAGGAGCATTATGGGAAAACTTTTTAGTATCTGAAAGACGAAAACAAAATACTTACAAAGACACATTTGCAAAAATGTATTTTTGGAGAACTAAACAACAACAAGAAATTGATTTTGTAGAAGAAAAAGAAAATGTAATAACTGCTTACGAATTCAAATGGAAAGTTAAAAATAGTGTTCGTTTACCTGAAACATTTATTAAAGCATATAATGCAAAAACAGAAATAATTGATAGAGATAATTTCAGGAAATTTGTAATGATAAAATAGCCAGTGTACAACACGCAATATCAAAAAAATGGACAAACCGGTGCAGGAACAATTCATGTGTTAAAAAATAAAGGGCTCAAAATGGGCTCAACCATCATTACTTCTTGCCTTAATTTCCTACCCACCAGCAAAAGAGCCATAAAGAAAAATAAGACAGAATAAAAATAAATTAAAAATGTCTTGCAATTAAATATAAATTATTATATTTGTTAAAATATTATATAAAGCATTGATTATTTAGCTTTAAAGCTATTTTTCTGTAAAACTTATATAATGGAAATAAACGGAATTGGGTTTTATACTACGTTACACACCATAATAAAAAAGAGACAGCGACAACGAGTATAAACAGAATAATAAAAATAATAATAACTGATTATTAACCTTTAAATTTAATTAAAATGACAAAAAAAAGAAACATTTGGATTAGCCCATTCATTTTAATTGGAGTGTTATTAATGTTTACAAATAGTTGTGAGAAAGATGATAACAGTAATAACAACAACAATTCTACGGGGCAAATACCCGTATTAACTACAACGGCAGTATCAAATATTACACAAAGCACAGCAAGTTGTGGAGGAAATATTACAAGCGATGGTGGGGCAACAGTAACAGCTCGTGGTGTTTGTTGGAGTACAAGCCAAAATCCAACTATTGCAGATAGTAAAACGACAGATGGCACAGGAGCAGGCAGTTTTACAAGTAATATCACTGGTTTAGCGGCAAATACAACTTATTATGTACGTGCATATGCAACCAATAGTGCCGGAACAGGCTATGGAAGCGCAATGTCTTTTACCGCACATGGTATTTTCACAGACTCTCGCGATGGCAAGGTTTATCAAACCGTAACCATAGGCAACCAGGTATGGATGGCTGAAAACCTTGCATATTTACCAAGTGTAGTAGGTCCCGGTACAGAATCACAAACAACGTCTTATTATTATGTATATGGCTATAATGGCACTGATGTAAACACAGCCAAGGCAACTGCCAATTACTCTACTTACGGCGTATTATACAACTGGCATGCGGCTATGAATGGACAAGCAAGCAGTACAGCCAACCCAAGCGGTATTCAAGGCGTATGCCCCACCGGCTGGCATTTGCCAAGCGATGCCGAATGGACAGAACTAACCGATTATTTGGGCGGTAATAATATAGCAGGCGGCAAATTAAAAGAAACCGGCACCACGCATTGGAACAGCCCTAACACGGGAGCAACTAATGAAACCGGCTTTACAGCTCTTCCGGGTGGCTACCGTAACGGCTATGGTATGTTCAGCAGCATTGGACTCAACGGTTACTGGTGGAGTGCTACGGAGGACGGTGCAGCAGGCGCATGGTACCGTTACATGTACTACAATTTCAGCGATGTGTACAGTTCCAACTACAATAAGGGGTTGGGGTTTTCAGTCCGTTGCGTAAGGGATTAATTTATTTGATTTACCCCGTAGGATATGATAATGATAACTGTTCTATAAAAACAAATATGACTATCCAACGGGGTGAATTTGACTATTTGATTTATTTTTACCCTGAGCTTGTCGAAGGGTGATTATTTTCGCGAAGCGGTCGAATTTTGTTAGGAATGAGTGCAATGTCAAGCTTGCTTGAATATTGCCGAATGACGACCCTGCTGTCGCTAGTTTGTAACTAGTGCCATACTCAACAGCCTTTTTAAGCTTTACAAATATTATTTTCCAATTAAAAAATATATTAAAAATGTCTTGCAATTAAATATAAATTATTACATTTGTTAAAACATTATATAAAGCATTGATATTTT
>CAYLPA010000352.1:0-3023 GCA_964385385.1 uncultured Saprospiraceae bacterium
TATATGGGATTCTAAGGGCTTATTAAAATTAAGACTTTCGGATGCTAGTGATTTTTTCTATATGTATTAACAAAAAAAAATTATTATGAAAAAAAGTTACCTGTTTTTGCTTTCTGCTTTATTTGTTTTTTTGTTTAACAATAATTTAAAGCTATATGCTCAGTATAGTCCTGGGCATTACATGGAATTAGATATTAATGAGAATTTTTCAAGCACTGTAAGCAATCATCCTGTTTTGTTTATTATCAACACTCAGGCTTTAATTTCTTTAGGTGAAATGAATGCTAATGGTGATGATATTAGATTTTCAAGAGATTGTCCTAATAACTTTCTTTCCTACTGGATAGAATCTGGAATTAATACAGTCAGCACAAAAATCTGGGTTAAGTTTCCCATAATTACTCCCACAGATAGCGGATATTTAAGAATGTATTATGGAGATACATCTGCCATAGCTTGCTCAAATATGGATAGTATCTTTACTACCAAACTAATTACTACAGGAAATATTACTTTATCAGGTGTTCAAAACTATGATTATATAAAGGTGAATACAGGTCATACAATTACTGTGACAGCCGGAACATCATTAACTTTTAACTCAACCTATGCAATTATACAAGGAGACATTAATGGTAATGGTAAAGGTTATGCAGCTCCAACAACCGGAGTCGGAAACGGACCTGGCGCTGGAGGCACATCAACAAATTCAGGAAGTGGAGGAGGAAGTTACGGTGGTATTGGAGGCACAGGAGGTTATGATAATAATGATACTCCGGGTCAAGGTGGTCCAACTTATGGAACTAATTCAGGAACTGATATTGCAATGGGTTCCAGCGGTGGAAGTAGTGATAATACAGCCGGTGGAAACGGAGGCGGAAGTTTTAAACTAACTGCAAAAAAAGCAGTTGTAAGTGGTTATATAACAATGGATGGAAATAGTGGTGTTTTACCTGGAGGTAGTCGTGGCGGTGGCGGTGGTGCTGGTGGCGGAATATTAATACATGCAAACCATTTACAAATAACCAGTAGCTTAACTGCAAAAGGTGGTAATGGTTCTGTTGGTACAGGTTCAGCCAATGATAGTGGTGGCGGCGGCGGTGGCGGTCGTATTAAAATATTTCATGGCGATGATTATATAATGACAGGAACAACTAGTGTTCTTGGAGGTATTGGAACTGTTTTTATCGATACAGCAAGTTTTACAAGCAGTTTAGTTCTTGATACTTTTAATTACATTTTTACTTATGCATTTAGTGATACTATTTGTATGGGCGATAGTATTTTAATTGACAGTGTTTATCAAACTACTGCCGGAACATATACTGATTCGTTGGCGGATGTGTTTGGATGTGACAGTATTGTTACTACTCAACTTTATGTTTTTACTGTTGATACTTCTGTAAGTGTTAGTGGATATACTTTAACAGCAGGAGCAACTTCAGCTACTTTCCAATGGTATGACTGTAATACAAGTGCTATCATTTCAGGAGAAACCAATAATACTTTTTCTCCTCTTGTTGATGGCAACTATGCTGTTATTGTAACACAAAATAATTGTACTTTTATGTCAAGTTGTTATGCTATTATTGGCATTGGCTTGGGTGAACAAAGTGTGAATAGATTTTCTTATTATCCAAATCCTACAAATAATATATTGTATATCGATGGATTTGTTTCCGGGCATAATTACGAAGTTTTAATAACAGATATATGTGGTAAAGTAAAATACCGAATTTCTCAGAATTCTTCAGAACGTATGGATGTTTCTTTAGATGATTTGGCATCAGGAATGTATCTTCTTCATATTTCCGACCTGAATAATAAGACAAATTATTTTTCAAAGATTATAAAGAAATAAAATAGCGCACGTTTTCAAATTGGGGTGTAAACTAGCAGTTTTCCCTAATAAACAACAAGTTTTTTGGTAATTCTTTTACCATCATTCATTGTAATCGTAATTAATAAAATACCTTTTTCAATATCAGAAAGATTGAATCTTTTTATTATTTGTCCTGATAAAGAAATATTCTCGCTATAGATTTTTTGTCCTATTTGATTATAAATATCAATTTGTGTCGGACCATTAAATTCCATTGTGAAATTACCATTTATTGAAGGATTAGGATAGAGCTTGATATTTGTTTCTTGATTAGTTTCATCAATTGAAGCATATCCTGTAGAATCAAAGGCAGACCAAAGTCCGTTAATGGAATCAAGACCTGAGATTGTCAGGCAATTATTAAGAGTGTCAATAAATCCACCTTCCATAGTCCAGATATTGCCCCCGTCAATTGACCTGAAAAGAACAAGGCATGATTCAGAGCCAATAGAATCAGTTTCAGAATCATAATAATAATATTTAAGCGTAGCATCTAATCCTGAATTATTCTGAGCATTGATATTAAAAGTTCGGGGAATTTGATTATTAGATATTAAAGACATAGATGAGGTTGAACGTATGAGTGTTGTATTTTCGGGTTGAGTTGATGAACCACTTGTTATTTCAAGACCCAGTCCTCCAAAATTCTCTGTTGTTCCCGAACTTAGGATAGCTCGTTCAGTTTGAAGTTTGCCTTTAACCACAATACCGGGATATTCAACAATATTTGCATCAGAAGAAAGTTCAACAATCTGAGGTGAATTCATATTTAATGATGATGAGTCTTTTAGTTCAAGATATTTCTGTATTTCAAATCCATCTAATAAAACACTAATCGCACCATAAGGTTCAATTATTAGTGAGTCTATTATTACATTTGTATCGGGATACATGGCAATAGTATTAGTTACAGAGGTGAGACCGGTATAAGTAAAGTTAGGCACAACTAGAATAAAAAGATATGGGGTTGTATTAATAGCATCATGAAGAGAATGAATTAAAGGATTGAATATAACTCTGCTTGATGTATAAAATCCCGGCTCGTTAGGTGTTAAATCCGTACCAATGTTTAAATATGTTACTGACTTAACCAAGCCTGTTGAATTTAAAAAAATGTTTCCGGTATCAGGACCGTTTAAAC
>CAYLPA010000353.1:0-3001 GCA_964385385.1 uncultured Saprospiraceae bacterium
AAAAACTATAGATTATTTTTCAACAAAAATTCCTGCAATTCCTTATCCTTATCCTCAACTTACAGCTTTCAACGGTAAAGGAGGAATGGAGTTTCCGGGAATGGTAAATGATGGCGATGCTGATGATAGAAACGGAACTCTTTTTGTTACTTCACACGAAATCGGTCATACTTATTTCCCTTTTTATGTTGGCACTAACGAACAAAAATATGCATGGATTGATGAAGGATTAATAACCTTCTTTCCCCGCAAAGTTATAATTGAATATACTGATGAGGAAGGATATAATCCATATAAAAACTTATTCCGTTCTTATAATTATTACGCTGGAAGCTTTTCTGAAATTCCATTAATGATTAGTTCAACCAACACAGGAGTTGCTTATAGATATCAGGCATACAGCCGCTCTTCTATTGCATTTTATACTTTGTTTGAACTGATTGGAAAAGAAAATTTTAATAAAGGACTTCAGGAATATACAAAAAGATGGAATGGAAAACATCCTACACCCTACGATTTGTTTTTCACATTTAACGAAGTTGTTGGCGAAGATTTAGCTTGGTTTTGGAAACCATGGTTTTTCGATTTGGGATATGCCGATTTAGCTATTGGAAAAATTAATAAAAAATCTGAAATCACTGAAGTAACTATCGAAAGAAAAGGAAGTTTTCCTGTGCCAATAAATCTGGAAATTATTTATATGGACAACACAAAATTACAGCTTAACAAAGCTTCAAGTATTTGGAAAAACGGGGCAAAATTATTCTTTGTTGAGATTCCAAAAGGTGAAATAAAAAAGATAAGCCTCGACACAGAGCTTACACCTGATGCTTTTCCCAAAGATAATATTTTGGAATTTTAATAGTGGCTTTTAGAAAACGCCAATAAAGCGTTACGCTTGTAATTAAAATCAGTCATCCGTACGGACTCCTTATTTTAATTATTCGGGCAAGCAAGGTAATTTTCTAAAATCTTTTATTCTACCAATTCCTTTCCTTGTGTTAGGAAATTTTATATCATAGAAAAAATCCACATAAAAAGACAAAGTTTTTTTCAGGCATTTTCTGTCAACCAAATGCTGGATTTTATTTGTTTTATAAAGATTGTCCGTAGTAACAATTTCTCTGTCAACATCAAGACCTGCACCAAGAACAACTCTAGGTCCGGCAAATTCTACTAAACTTCCTTTCTCTCCAATAATGATGTCTCCTTGAGTAACATAGCTTGCATAAGCACCACCGGTAGTAGGTACGGTAATAACTGACAAATATAAAACGCCTTCATTTTTTAAGTCTAATAAAGACATATTCATTTTTGCCATCTGGGCAAGAGCCATAGGACCTTCATTCATTCTTGCTCCACCTGAAGAACATACAGAAATAAAAGGATAATGATTTTTCACAGCGTAATCAACAGCCCTTTTAAACTTTTCACCGACAACAGCACCAAAAGAACCTCCAATAAATTTCAAATCAGAAATTGCAACAACAACATCCCTTCCGTTTAACTTTGCTGTACCAGTTACTAATGCTTCTTTGGAAAAAGTTGTTCCTTCTAATCTTTTTAATAAATCTTTATATTTTCCAAAATTATATTTATCTCTTCCTATTAGTTTTTTTATTGTTAAATCACATTCAATTCCCAAAAATGTATCATTATCACAAATTTTCTCAATTTGCTCTTCAACGCCAAGATACTCTCCTTTTCCACACTTTGGGCAAGCATAATAATTTTCTTTATATTCATTTAAAGAGATGAAACCACAACCACCGGCAACTTTAAACACTTTCTTTTCTTTATCCCATTCTTTTTCACAATTGAATAATTCATCTTCCTCAATACCCTTTTTTTCCATAGTAGCTTTAATCAAAAACATAGTATGAAAATCATCACGCTCAATTCTAACTCTGTTGAGGTCATCATGCACAATTCTTTTTGTCTTCCTTTTTTCCAGTCTGCTCAGAGTATCATAAAATTTTCCATAATTTAAAACCTTTTCTCTTCTTTCTTTGACTAATTTATTTATAATTTTGGCCTTAACAGTTTTCTTTTTATTTTTATCATGGCTTATCCATTCATTTAAAGTTTTTATCAAAGATTTTTCTATTGTTTTAACAGTGAATTCATAATCGGTATGAGCTCCTTCTTTAGGTTCCGGAAGAATTTCATCTATCATTCCAATATCTTTAATATGTTCAGCACCGGGTCTTAAAACTTCTAATGCATCACCAATTGTTGACTCTATGTCAACACCTTGAGCTAATTTTTTATGAAAAATAATTCTGCTGCAACTTTCAGGGGCAATAACAGAATAAAGCGAATTTTCAAGCATATAACTTCTATCAGTTACCTGTAGAGCTAAAGCACCACCACTGCCACCTTCACCAATAATATAAGATATTGTTGGAGTTTTTATTGCACAGAATTTGCTGATACAATCAGAAATCAGAAATGATTGCCCGCCAAGTTCAGAATCCATAGAGCTATCTCCACCAAATGTATCTATGAATGTTACTACCGGTATTTTATTTTTTTCAGCTTCTTCCAAAATATCAAGAGCATATCCATAGCCTTTTGCTAAAGTCATTCCGGTGGCTTTACTTTCTGTTCCTCTTTTTCTTTTTTCCTGCCCCAGAATAATACAATCTATTTTATCAATTGTTCCTTTAGCAACAATAAGAGTGGGATCTGGTGAGTCATAATAGGAAATATTTCCAAACAAAGCTTTAATCACATCAGAACTTCTTATTCTTTCGGGATGTCTTGTTAAATCATATCTTTCCTTATAGCTTCTTTTTACTGCATTTTCTTCTTTTTTCATACTAATTATTATTAATACTTAAAAAATTCTTACAAAAATTTAAAGAACTATAATATTCAAAAAAAATATTCCGAAATATAATGAATATAATTTTTCTTATGCAGATGCTTAAATCAACATTTAACTAGTTCAAAATAAATCAGAAACACTTATAATTTTCCTTGTGTCTTGTCCGTAATA
>CAYLPA010000354.1:0-2968 GCA_964385385.1 uncultured Saprospiraceae bacterium
CGACTGACTTTATCAAAATTTAATTTATTGGGCGCTTCTTATTTCCCATTAGAAAGATGGTTAAACGAACCTAAACTTTATACAAAAAGAAATAAAATATTTCTTAAACAATTAGATGATAAAATGAAGGAGTTAATAATAAACTTTCACACATCGATGCTGCCAAAGAAAAAACCAGATACCGATTGGTAAAATATTTTAATTAGTATTGTTTTCAAAAATATTTTAAGTTAATAATGTTTCAAGATGAAATATTCATTCAAGGGATTAATATTAGATGAGGTTGAAAAATCACGATTTCAAAATGGCTCTAACAAGCTAATTCAAAACAAACCGGAGGATTTTTGGCATAAGCTTATTAAGAATTTTAAAAATCCTTTGATAATTATTTTATGCGTTGCATTAATAATTATTTTAATTCTTTCAATTTTTAATTTGAGTGAATGGTTCGAAGCTATTGCAATTGCCTTTGCTGTTGTTCTTGCTACTTTAGTTTCAACTTTTTCGGAATATAAAAATGAAAGTTCTTTCCAAAAATTACAGGAAAAAGCATCGCAAATTAATAACAAGGTTTTCAGAGATGGGAAAATAGATGAAATCTCTGTTGATGATATTGTTGTTGGCGATTATGTTTTGTTGCAATCGGGAGATAAAGTTCCGGCTGACGGAAAAATCATTCAAGGAGAATTAAGTATCAATCAGGCATCATTAACCGGTGAATCCGAAAGTGTCAGCAAAACAGTAGCAACTGAAGAATTTCAATCTGCTGAAAACAATTTTTCTATTCCAAACAAAGTTTTCAGGGGTTCTGTGATTGACGAAGGAGAAGCTGTAATGTTAGTTGAAACGGTTGGCAACAAAACATTCTACGGACAACTTGCAAAAGAGCTTTCAATTAGCGATGAACGCCAGTCGCCATTACAAGTCAAACTTTCCAAACTGGCATATCTAATTAGCAAGATTGGTTATATTGGAGCAACATTAATTGCACTTTCATTTATTTTTAATAAAGCTGTTATTGCTAATAATTATGATATTAGTTTAATTATCCAATATGTTTCTAATTGGCAAATTATATTGCAGGATTTACTAAATGCAATGATACTTGCGATTATTATAATTGTTGCCGCTGTCCCCGAAGGATTACCAATGATGATAGCAATAGTTTTATCACTCAATATGAGAAAAATGCTAAGAGAAAAAGTCTTGGTAAGAAAATTATTAGGGATAGAAACGGCTGGTAGTCTTGATATTCTTTTTTCTGATAAAACCGGCACAATAACTACAGGTGTTTTAGAATCGGCTTTTTGTATCTGCGGTGATAATACTAAATACAATTCTTATTTAGAAATTCCTTCTAACTTAAGAGAGATTCTTAAGTTATCAATAATCGAAAATAGTTTTTGTGTGCTTTCGCCACAAGGGGAACCAATTGGAGGAAATATGTCAGAGCGGGCACTGATAAATTTCATTGAAACAAATGAGCGTATTCAAGCAACAAAATCTGATATAATAATTACGAACACTATTGGTTTTGACAGCAGCAGAAAATTTTCAGCTTCACAAATTAAAGGTGATAGCAACATTAAAAAAATATTTAATAATGAAAACCTGACTTTTGTTAAAGGTGCTATTGAAGTCGTATTAAAAAATTGTAAGTTTTATTATGATAACAATGGCAATAAAATTTCATTGTCAGACACATCAAACATTCTAAAAAAAGCTGATAAATTTGCTGATACAGGAATCAGGTTTATAGTTTTAGCCTCTTCAAACCAGACGATAGCTAAAAATAAACAATTACCCGAAGAACTTACTTTAATTGGGATAGTTGGCATTCGTGATGAAATAAGAAAAGAATCGAAACAATCTATTGAAAAAGTTACAAAGGCAGGAATTCAGGTTGTCATAATTACAGGTGACAGAAAAGGAACTGCAACGGCTGTTGCTAAAGAAATCGGTTTATTAAAAAACAAAAGTGATTTGGTGTTGACTTCTTCGGAATTAAATAATTATTCTGACGAAGAACTAAAAAAACTTTTACCAAAATTGAAATTAGTTACCAGTGCTTTGCCTTCTGATAAAAGTCGATTAGTAAAAATTGCCGAAAGCATCGGAAAAGTAGTTGGTATGACGGGTGATGGAGTTAATGATTCTTCAGCTTTGAAGAAAGCAGACGTTGGATTTGCTATGGGAAGCGGTTCTGAAGTTGCAAAAGAAGCCGGGGATATTGTTATTCTTGACGACAATTTTGCATCAATCACAAATGCTATTCGTTATGGCAGAACGATTTTCAAATCAATAAGGAAATTTATTACTTTTCAGTTAACTGTTAATCTTGCAGCAGTTTTAACAATTTTTTTAGGACATTTTCTTGGAATTGAGCAACCATTAACAATAATTCAGATTCTTTGGATTAACGTTATCATGGATACATTGGCAGCACTTGCCTTTGGTGGAGAACCTGCTCTAAAGCGTTTTATGCTGGAAAAACCTATAAAAAGAAAAGCCAATATTCTTTCACAATATACAATTCTCTCAATCCTGATTGGAGGTTTTTACATTACAGCCTTTTCAATTTTCTTTCTTACTTATGAACCAATTAAGGATTTATTTATTCGTAATGGAGTTGCAGACCAAACAGTCTTCCTGTCTGCTTTTTTTAATCTTTTTGTTTTTCTTATTATGTTTAACAGCTTTAATGTCAGAACGGGAAAATTAAATCTTTTTGAAAAAATAAGAAAAAACAGAGGTTTCATCTACATTATTACTTTGATTTTTGTCTTGCAAATTATTTTCACTTATATTGGAGGAGAGGTATTAAGAACTATTGGTTTAACACCGAAAGAATGGTTGATAATATTATTATTTTCTATTACGATTATTCCTGTAGATTTATTGAAAAAATTTATTTTTAATCTTTTCAATAAAAATCATTTGTTTTAACTCCAAACTTTAGGCACTCCAA
>CAYLPA010000355.1:0-2938 GCA_964385385.1 uncultured Saprospiraceae bacterium
AATAAATAGCACGATAATATTGATTATTAAATACATTGTTAATAACTTGAGTTCCCGATTCAAGATGTGTAGAATTGTATCCTCCCCAATATAGCCCGTAAGAACCATTAATAAAATAATTTGAGTTGAATATATTATTATTATCAATTGATGTTGAATTATATGGAGAACAAACTAATGCATTGTAAGAAGAATTTGCTGAAACTTGTATTCCAATAATTTGATTGTTTAAAAAGTTATTATTGGTAGCACTATCAGAAACCAGAATTACTCTGTTATATGAAGAACCAGTTGAAGCTATAGTTATTTTTTTAAAAGTAATGTAATCTGCTCCATCTAAACTAATAGTATAATTATCAACTGTACCTACAGGGGAATAAGTTAAAATAACGCTTGAACTGTCGCCATTTAAAGATTGAAAAGTAAGAGAATTTGTTGATGAAGAACCTATAAATTCAGGAATTTGTATTTGTTCAGTATATGTGCCCGGGTAAACATTAAACACAACCGGACCTGAAATTCCGCAACTTATTACTGAATTAACAGCATGATTGAAAGTTTTAAAATTTGATGTTGCTCCTCCTATTGTATAAGTTCCGTTTAGAGGAGCTATACAATTATAGAATGTTGCAAGCATTGTATCATTATTATTGTTTTGGTCAACGCTGTCATTAGGATAAGTTGTCCACATTTTTATTGTATTACTTCCAATAGGAAAAGCTTTATTACCGGCTGTAATAGCTGAAGTAGTTGTTCCATAGCTTTGACTTCCTGTCCATGTTAATGGTGTTTGTGTTATTCCGTTAACTTGCCAGTTAACAGATGCTTTTGTAAGAATTGAAGAACCATAATTTTTAATTTTAAATTTAACAGGAATTGAAGTAGAAGTTGAGATTATCCCGCTTGGTTCTACTATTACAGAAACTCCTGCGTCGTAAGGATTAATTTGAGGTAATCCAAATCTCATATTTGCTCTTAATAAAGATGTTGCTGTATTAAGTGTGGATGAGCAAACATTAGAACTATCAGCCCTGTAATAATGAGTAGAAAGAAATGATGTAGTTGTTTGACGAACACTTGCATTACCATTATTAACCCAACTATTATTATTAAAGCAAGTTTCAACAAGAATGTTGCTTACTCCATCCCAAATGAAAGGCACAGAAAATGTATGAGTAATCCATCCATTAACAGGTTGATACAAAGTATTTGAATAGACAGTTGTCATACCAGATTCCCAAGAAGTTGACACTGCACTAATATTAGTGTTTTTTAATAAAATTTCAAAATTTACTAATGCAGGACAACTATTCACATTTGTAACGTCAAAAGCTAATGAATTAATCTGTCCTGCACTCATTCCTGCTGCAATAAGTTCAGAAGCATGAATTAACATTTGGTGTTTAGCTCCCCAATAATAATTTGCATAGGGAGAAGGGTAAGCATTACCTGTATTTGTTATGGTTCCCGTTCCAACAACTACATATTTTTGAATTTGCCTGCTTCCCACGGGAGAAGTAATTGTTGGTGTGTAGTTTGAGCTACCAACAGAAATTTGTGTACATTGTGCATCAACATAGTTATTAATTGTTGCAGTTGTATTTATATCATAAGTCAACCAGAAATAATTTGTTCCAGATGAAAGTGCTTGCGTTCCTGTAACAGAATATGTTCCACTTGGTGCTGCTACTGTTGAGCCAAACTGATTTGTTAAAGCAAAAGTATCTGATGTTCCCGTATAAAATAATCTGGCATTTGAAATATCAGAGCTATTTGTTGTTCCTGTTGTGTTAAGATTAAAATTTGTAATATTTAAAGGAGAAGTATTCCCGTTTATAACAACTTCAATTCCAATAATCCCTTGATTAGCTTTTCCTAATATAACATTATTAGAGTTTCCAGAAGTAGTGCTTGATGCATAAGTCATAGGCATAGGTGGGGTAAATTCATAATAATCATTATTAGCAATAGCAGTTGATGCCGTTGCAGTGTCTATTGTAATATTTGGAGAACCGCTTGCCATAATAGCTGTGGTGACTGTGTTTTGTAAACCAACTGTCATTGAATAGCTATTACCGGTTGCCCAATTGTGGTCAACCATATAAATTTTATTGGTAGTTTCCTCAAGAACACAGGAAAAATATGCCCATGTATTATTGCTATTTGCTCCAATCTCAACAGAGAACCATTTTATCCATAATTGACGATTTGGTGAAGTTCCAAAAGTTTTTATAACAACTTGGTCAGTACCACCACCGCCTGGTGGATTTGGTGCATATTGGTCCCAAAAGCAAACTATTGTTTTGTTTGGCATTCCAAAAGCAGGTAATGGAGAATTTGCGTTTGGTGGTGTCCCCGTTGTAGTTGTTGTAAAAGTTAATAAACCATTCATGCTGGCTTTAAAACCTGTAACTGTTGTTCCATAAAACTGAAAGTAAAATGGAATTGTTTGTGCATTTGACCATGAGTTTGTTGTTCCTAATGTGTTGATACTTGTCCATCCGATTGTTGCTTGATCACCTTCTGTATTTAGTGTGCCAGGATTTCCTGCATTAGAATAGTAATTGGTAAAATATTGTGCATTTGCATTAAAAGAAATACAAAGAAAAAATATTAAAATAATTTTAAATAATTTTCTATTTACTAAAAATTGTATAAGTGTTTTCATATGTTTGTTTATTAGATAATTTAGGATATTTATAACTGATAAAATTACATTTTTTTTCTTTATAAAAACAGCATTGTTACAAAAATGAATCATTGATATAACAAAGGTGTAATAATTTAAGAGTCAATATTTTTCAAAATTAAGTTTTTTTTCTATTAAAAAAGATTAAAATTCTTTAAGTCAATTTTTTTTATTAATTTTATTTTTTTTTAACTTTTTAAAAAGGAGGAACAAATGAAATTAAATGTAAAATCGTTTGCTTTAGCAGGA
>CAYLPA010000356.1:0-2936 GCA_964385385.1 uncultured Saprospiraceae bacterium
GTTCAACATGGACTCCACGCTGGGTCTTGCAGACCGCTCAGAGTCCTATTTATTATAGGCTGTGGTTTTTATTCAGTAATTATTTTTCCTGTCATATATTGTCCTTCAGTTGTTTCTACTTTATAGAAAATCAATCCTGAGATGAAGTCTTCTTTATTGAGTTGGATGGTTTTTAGATTTGAAATTTCAAAACGATTAAGTATTTGTCCGGAAATATTATAAAAAGTCAAGTATTTGAATTTGTTTCCAATAAATTCTATTGAACTTATGTCAGTTACTGGATTCGGATAAATTTTTATTCCTGAATTTGAGATCATAATGTTTTCATTTGTGCCCACAATTAAAGGAAAGCAAGTGTTAAAATTTGGATTCAAATACAAAACATCTTCGTCCTTCTTAAAACAAACAAGTTCCCAAGTATCAAAACCTGTAATCTGAGGTGGAATAGGGTTCAAGAGTCCAGCAAGGCTACCAATCCCTTCAATCCAATCTGGATACCATGGGTCAATATGATAAACCTTTCGGTATGTGTCATTTATGAGAATTGAATCAATATTGGCAATAACCCCATTATATGGTGTGATGGAATCACAAGATAAAATTTCAAATTCACTGAATAAAGAATGGATCGAATCACCAACTTGTTTCGTGAAATCATAAAAAAGTATTTCATTCTGACAATAATTATAACGGAAAAATATTTTCTTGGATTGCTCTCTAAGAGCACCTATGTATGTTGCATTTGTAGGGTCTAAAGAGGTGTCATTTAGTAAATACAATTTGTGATAAGGTGTCAAATTAATTATAGTATCACCAATCAGTCCATATTGACTATAAACAGTGTCTTGTTGTGAATAAATATAATGAGCATTATTCCATACTGCGCCAGAATCTGGAAATGGAAAATACTGTTGTCCTTTTACAATAGTCAACTGCAAAATAATAATTAGAAACAGTAGTGATTTTTTCATGGTTTATTTTTTTTGGTTAATTGATTTCATGACTTTTTTCTCCATAGCCTATAACACTAGTATAAAACGCAATTCCGTTTATTTCCATTATAAAAAGTTTATAGCAAAATAGCTTTAAAAACAAAAAAAATCAATGCTTTATAAAATGTTTTTACAAATATAATGATTTATATTTAATTGCAAGGCATTATATTTTATTCTAATTGGGAATTAATTTAGCTTATATAAAAAAGTAAAAAAAACTCTGTCTTATTTTGCTTTATGGCTTTGTTGCTGGTGGGAAGGAAATTAAGCCACTTTCAGCTTTAATTTATTAGCAGCCTGATGATATTCATTATTCGGAGAGAATTCTGTATAATTCAAGATTTAGATAATAGTGATGCCCTTCAATTTCTTTCTTTTCCAGTACTTGCATATCACACAACTTATTTAAATAATCTCTTGCTGTATTTTCAGCATAAATTCCCGCATCAACCAAATGTTTAATTTTAGTAAAAGGTTGAGTAAATAAAAATTCTGTAAGTGATTCAGAATTACGAAATTTACGTTTATCTTTCTTAATAAATGCAAGTATGGAATCTTTTACTGAAATAATCTCATTGATTTTATGGAATGTATTATTCGATGTGCTTTCAATGGCTCTCATCATGAATAACAACCATTTTCTCCAGTTACCTCTTTGAGAAACTCCCATTAATGCTGAATAGTAATCATTTTTATTGTCCAAAATATATCGACTGAGAAACAATATTGGGACATCTAATAATCCTTTGTTTGTTAAATAATGAATATTGAAAATCCTTCCTGTTCTTCCGTTTCCATCTCGAAATGGATGTATTGCTTCAAATTGAAAATGAGCAATTGCCATTTTAAGTAAATGATCAATTTTATATTGTTCATCATTATTCAAGAAGTCGATAAGGTTATCAAGCTTATTTTTAATTATATTAACACCTTTTGGAGGAGTATATACAGTCTGACCGACATTTGTACCTGTTTCACCTTGTTTGATTGTTGTATTCAAAAAATCTGGTCGAATACCATCAGTGGTTTGCTTAATTTTCTGAAATACATGGATGAAATAATTTTGATCAAAATGTCTGGTTTTTTGTAAATAACTATAACCGGACCAAAGCGATTCCCGATATCTTAGAACTTCTTTAGATGCTCCTTGAGTTTTAGGGTTTTTATCGCTATAGGCTTTATACAGCTCATCATTAGTAGTGAATATGTTTTCGATTTCACTGGAAATTTTTGCTTCTTGCAAGCTAATAGTATTAATCAAAAGACCTTGATTTGGAATTACTACGCTACGACCGTGAAGACTTGCTAAGGCTGCTTTTGCATCTCCAAGTTTTTCAAATATTTCAGTTGTTTGATAAAGCTTCTTTCTAATTGGTAAGTCAGGAAGATTATTCCATGGAATATTTCTGTCAGGATTAATTGTATATAATATTTCGCTCATTAATAAATCTTGTTTTTAATGTTTGCTCTAATTCTGACATCAAAAGTACAATATTTTATAAAGCAAACATTAAAATACTAAAAGAATAATGTTTAGTCAGTTTTTGACATTAAAAGCAATGATAAATATTATACCAAACATTAAAACATCCTTGAATAAAGGTTTGCTAATATTTTTACATTCAATCAATGAAACAATTTAACAATATAACAATTTAATAATTTTTATTTGAAGATAGTATTGGAATTAAGCCACTTTCAGCTTCAGTTTATTAGCAGCCTGATGATATTCTTCAACAAGGCTTGACATAACTTCTTTTACGGATTCAATCTTAGTTGCTCTATAAGCATTGGTTCCTGCAAAAGCGAATCCATTTTCCATATCACCCTGTGCGGCATTAAACAATGCTTCGGCAATGCAATACGGGACTTCTTTGAAGTTGCAATTTTTTAGGCATTTCCATGGACATTTCACAGGTTTTTTCATGCCATTTTTAATTT
>CAYLPA010000357.1:0-2913 GCA_964385385.1 uncultured Saprospiraceae bacterium
ACTCCGGCAGCGAAAAAAGTATCTTGAAGATTGTGGTTTTCTAAAGAAACAATAAGAGTTGGAGCTGGATATTTCTTTTTAAAATTCAGAACATACAAAAGTTCATCTGTGTCGTTGCCAAAATTAATAAATACCTCTGATGCTTTGTTAGGATTTACTTTTTCTAATGATTCTAAATTGTGATAATCAGAAAATAAAACAAAAGTTCGCTTTTTTTTAAATTCTTCATAAATAAGGTCAACATCATCTTTTTTGTTTGTTACTATAGCAAATTTTCGCATAGTTTTATAGACTTCATCAATAACCATTCTGCTAAAATCATTCCAGCCGATAATAATAATATGGTCTTCAAATGATGTGCCTTTGTAACCTAATTTTTTTTCTTCTATCATAGTAATAATATTTGATGAAATACTGCTGATTAAAATACCTAATACTCCCAGACTTCCAATAACATAAATATAACCTATTATTCTTCCTCCTGTAGAAATTGGTACTTTGTCACCATAACCTACAGATGTGAGGCTTACAAACATATACCAAATTGCATCGCCAAAATTTTTTATTAATGCTCCTTCGTTTCCTTTTTCAAAAAATGTTAATAATAAATTAAGGATTGTTAATGAAATTATAATTATTATAGTGTATTTTAGTATGTTAATTAATCTTTTACTCATTAATTTTTTATTTTCATATATGTTATTAATGATATTAATTTGATGAATTGATTACTTTTTTTCTGAAATTATTGTTTTTCAAATAGACAGAAAAAAAATAAAATTAAATATTTTTTTTTAATTATTACATTTATTTTTTATATTTGGAAAAAATTTAGTAATTATTTAGTTTTATAAACATAAAAAAATGGCTGAACAATTAAACTACGGATCTGCTTTATTATATTTGTATTGGTTAATGTCCGGTGCTGATGGCAAAAAGAATTTTGACTCTGATGACCCGGAATGGAGAACCATGAAAATTATGAGAAAAGCAGAAAAAATTTCTAATAATGATTTTGATTACTTTGTAAATTCTGATTTTGGAAGCAAAGAAGAACAACTTGACAAAGCGGTTAAAACTATTAAGAATTCTACCCATGAACAAAAAGTTAGAGCATTAGCATGGATGGATAAAGTTATGCTTGCCGATGGCGATATTCATAGCAAAGAATATGAATTATATGTGAACGCTAGAAAAGAGTTTGATATAGATGAAGAAGAAGTTAAAAATATGAAAGCAAAACTTCCAAGTTTATAGACAATTTCTTTATTATTATTTCTGAAAAAATTAAATGATTATTCAAGATTTGATTTTCTTAATAATTATTTTAATTCCTTTTTTCTATTTAACAACTCTAAGCATTTTATTCCACCTGAGTTTTCCATCAAAGAGTGATTTGCTTTTTTCTAAGGATAGCCAAACAAAAACTGCTTTTCCAACAATATGGTCCATTGGAACAAATCCCCAGAAACGCGAATCAGCAGAATTATGTCTGTTATCACCCATCATCCAGTAATAGTCCATTTTGAATGTGTATGAAGTAGTTTCAACATTGTTGATGAAAATTTTATCTCCTTTGATTTCAAGGTCATTATTTTCGTAAACATCAATAATCCTTTCATAAAGCATGAGATTTAGCTTTGTGAGTTGTATTGTTGTTCCTGCTTTTGGAATATAAATTGACCCGAAATTATCTTCGTTCCATTTCACATAATTTGAATCGTAGGGGAGGACACGTGGATTCCATTCATCTTTATTATGAGTTATTTTAACGACCTCTGTTACATTTGCGAAATTTTTGATTTTTTTAGCTGCTTCATCAGTCAAAGTGAAAATATAACCTTCGTGAACTCTTTGTCTTTCATCTTCGTTAATATGAAGCTTGTCAAGGATTTTTGGATTCAAATTATTACCATCGGTTTTCACGAAATAGTTATATTGTTGTATTCCGGGATTGTGAATTTTTTCATTGTTAATATAAACATCCTGATCAATTATTTTAAGAGAATCGCCGGGAAGTCCGATACATCTTTTAATATAATTCTCACGTTTGTCAACAGGACGTCCAACAATTTCTCCGAAATTAAATTTGTCTGCCCAAACTCTTTGTCTCCCGTATTCTCTAACCAAAGCATAATAGCTCGCATTTTGAATATTTAGAGCAACGGTGTCGCCATCAGGATAATTAAAAACAACAGCATCAAAACGTTTTATTTTATTAAAACCGGGGAAACGATGATATGGAAATTTAATCCATTCTACATATGATTTTGTGGTTTTTGATAGGGGCAAAGTGTGGTGAACAAAAGGAAAAGCAATAGGAGTGTTTGGGAATCTTGGACCATAGCTTATTTTGCTTACAAAAAGAAAATCTCCTATTAACAAAGATTTTTCCATAGAAGAAGTTGGAATAGTGTATGCTTCAAAAAAGAATGTACGGATGATTGATGCTGCAATCACAGCAAAAATTATAGCATCTGTCCATTCGCGAACTATAGTTTTTTTAAGCTCAGGTCTGTCATCAGGGTTAATATATTCTTCTTTTGATGAGAATCCTAAATATGGAAGATAGATAAACGGGAAAATTACTCCTAAGGCTTGCTCCCATAAACTGAACTTATTATAACATTTTAATATTTCAACAATCATCAACAAAATCATAAATACATTAATAAATGGTATTAGTATAAAAATATACCACCATAAAGGTTTTTTTATGATTTTTAGCCAGACATAAAAATTATAAAAAGGAACTAAAACTACCCAGCCGGGAACTTCAGCTTTTTCAAATAATTTCCATAAACCTATTAAAGAAAAAACAGAAGTAATTAAAAATACTATTGTATATGTGCTCATAATTGATGATATTTAAATTTTTACAAAGAACGTAAATTTTAATGAATTCATTTATTC
>CAYLPA010000358.1:0-2883 GCA_964385385.1 uncultured Saprospiraceae bacterium
ATAGTTAGAAATTCATGGCTAACGGCTTTTTTTATGAAGCGTGTCAAAACATAATAGTACATTTTCTTGTTAATTTTTCTAAAAAACAGATTTTTCCCGCCATAAATTTTATTAAATTCTTTATCATATATTTCGCAATGTAAACTTAAATATGAACCTTCTCTAAGAAACATGGATGAGATAATTTCAAAAGAATTAAATACCAAAACATAATCATAATTTGATTTCTCTATTGCTGCTTTTATTAGATTTTTTTCGTAATCATTGATAATTCTGTTTTGATATTTGTAATTATTAGGATTAATATTAATATTTACATTTAAAACTCTGGGTTTATTATCGGGCAATCCTACTGAATCAAAATTCTTAGAAATTTTAAATTGATTAAGAGAATCACAAATAGAATTAAAATCATCACACAAAATATCAACTTTGTAATTTTTTAACTCTTTCAATATCTGTTTGTCAATAATAGTTTTTGCTTCAGTAATAGATTTTTTAATTTCGATATTGTTAAATTTAACGTTACTCTTTGCTTTGCCACTATATTTAATCATGTTTTTGTTAAGAGGAATTATTAAAAATTTCTTGCTGTCATTTTTTTGTTGTGCAAATAATAGTGAAGTAATAAGAATTCCAATTGATATAAGAAATAATTTTTTCATAATATATTTTAATGTTAGTTTTTTAGAAATATGGTTAAGCAAATTATTAACGTACAAATTTAATTAATTATTTCAGCAACAATAAAAGTACTGCCACCAATAAAAATCAAATCATCTTTTTTTGCAATATTTTGAGCATTAATCAAGGCATTTTTAACTGAATAATAAGCTTTTCCAATTAGTTTTAGTTGATTAGCTTTTTTTGCAAGTTTATTTTCATCAAGACCTCTCGGAATATTAGCTTTACAGAAATAATATTTAGCATTTTTAGGCAAAAGTTTAAGAATTGATTCAATGTTTTTATCATTAACAAAGCCAATCACACAATGCAAAGTTTTGTGCGGTGTTAATTTAATTTGTTTGACAACTTCTTTTGCCCCATCTATGTTATGAGCTGTATCACAAATTGTCAAAGGAGATTCGGCAATAACTTGCCACCTGCCTTTGATTCCTGTTCGTTTAATAACATTTTCAATTCCTTCAATCACATGTTGTTTCTCTATTTTGAATTTTATATGATTTAATAGTTCAACTATTTTAAGCGTAGTTAAAATATTTTTAGTTTGATAAATTCCGGCAAGCGGGCAATGCAAATTATTGATGTAAGCTTTGTTGTATTTATAAACATCTAAAAATAATTTTATTTCTCCCTCGGCTGAATAATTAATATTTTTTGCTTCAAAAGTGTCGTCAGCAAAATAAATTTGAGTATTTTTATTTTTGGCTTTATTGATGAAAATCTGTTTGATTTCTTTTTGGGTTTCCCCGATAATTAAAGGAACTTTAGGCTTGATAATGCCAGCTTTTTCTCCGGCAATTTTTCCCAAAGTGTTTCCTAAAAAAGCTGTGTGGTCAAAACCAATATTTGTAATTACCGACAAAAGGGGTTTTATAATATTTGTCGAGTCAAGTCTTCCACCCATTCCAGTTTCAAAAACTGCAATATCAATTTTTTCATCGGAAAAGTATTTTAATGCCATTCCGAAAGTCATTTCAAAAAACGAAGGTTTTATTTTTTCAAAATAGCTTTTATAATTTTCCACAAAATTGCAAACATAATTTTCGGGAATTTTCTCTCCATTAATCCTAATTCTTTCTTTGAAGTCTTTCAGGTGGGGAGAAGTATATAATCCTACTTTTAGACCTTTAGCTTGTAAAATAGAAGAAATAAAATGCGAAACAGAACCCTTGCCGTTAGTTCCGGC
The DNA here is from genome assembly GCA_964385385.1 of uncultured Saprospiraceae bacterium. Taxonomy (GTDB): domain Bacteria; phylum Bacteroidota; class Bacteroidia; order Bacteroidales; family CAYLPA01; genus CAYLPA01. The sequence continues at coordinate 1,871 of CAYLPA010000358.1, forward strand.
AATGTGAATTGATTTATAATTCTTATGTAAGTTGCCAAGTAAGTTGTCTAATGCTATGGTGTTATCAAGATTAGATTTATAAGCAGCAGCACCAATTCTTTGAAACATTGGCAATTGGCTGTATAAATAATCAAGAGTTTGTTGGTAATTCATCTTAGTGATTTATCTTACAAATATCAGGTAAATTTTTTAGAAGAGAAAAATATTATTTCAATCGAATAAAATTATAGGTAATAGTTCCTTTTTGTATTTCGGGAGCATCGGGGCTGACACTGAATTTTGCTTTCATGGCAGCCTTAACTGCCAAATTTCTGAGTTTTAGATTTGATGTGGTTGTTCCTTTAGCACCTGCTATTGCGTTAGTAACTTGTCCTTTTTTATTTACCCAAATTGTTACAACAACTTTTCCTTCTTCCGGGATGTTATAAACAGGCTTTGGTAAACTTCTCGCACTTCTATCTCTTAAACTAAAAGAAATTCCTCCACCTGAGCCGGAAGTGCCTACATAATTTTTTGAATTTGGGTCTCCGTTTGGATTTCCTTGATTGCCGGGTTTTCCGGTAATGCCTTCATTTTCGCCTTTGTTTGTATTAGGCTTGTATAAAGCATTCTCGTCAATCGCAGGTTTTGTTTCTTCGGGTGGTTTGTTTTGTTGATTTTTTGGCTTGGTTTTAGAGATACTTGGTGCCTCTTCATTGTTTTGAGTTATAATGTTTTTGTTAGTTTCGGATGGTGCTGGAGCCGAAGATTCTTCTGAGGCAGGAACAAGCGATTTAGTATCTCCCATCCCTTGGTCACTGAAGCCGAGATTAACTTCAACACCTTGTTCTTCAGGAGGGGGAACTTCATATTTTAATCCTAAAAAAATAAAAACCACCAATAATAGAACATGGAAAACTATTGTTCCTATTACTCCGGTTCGTTTATATTTTTTTATTTTCATTTTGTCTTTAAAGTTTCTTATTAAAACGTTAGCTTATTTTATTTAGTATTTAATTTAAGTTTTGAGATTA
>CAYLPA010000359.1:0-2864 GCA_964385385.1 uncultured Saprospiraceae bacterium
GAACAGCCTTAGCAACACATTATTTTAGTCCGCAAACAAAAGTTATAGCTGCTGAGCCGGAAATGGCTGACGATGCTTACAGGTCATTCTATGAAGGAAAATTTATTCCATCGGAAAATCCACAAACTATCGCTGATGGTTTATTAACATCCTTAGGAAGCATCACCTATGATATTATAAAAAAGTATGTTGACCAAATTGTAGTATGTAGCGAAGAAGCAATTGCTGAAGCAATGAAACTTATTTGGACAAGAATGAAAATAATTATTGAACCATCAGCAGCAGTACCTTTAGCTACAATTCTTGAGAATAAATTTGATTATAAAAACAAAAGAATAGGAATAATTCTTTCGGGAGGAAATGTGGATTTGAATAAGCTACCTTTTAATAAACAATAGACTTTATTCCTTGATTGATAGCTAAATAACAAATAACAAGCATCAAAACTCAAATAAATCCCAATGAATAAAATCTCAATTATCAAAACCGTTTTGAACATTTGAAAATTGGTATTTGAAATTTTTTTGTCATTTGTTTTTTGTATTTTGGTGCTTTAATTCAAAATGTTTGATTTATAATATTAAAATGAACAAAGGTCTTTTATATTTACTTCCAACAACAATAGGCGATACAGCCATTAACAAAGTTATCCCTGCCTATGTTACTGAAACTATCAACTCAATTAGCGAATTTATTGTTGAGGACATTAGAACAGCTCGCAGATTTTTGATTAAAAACGGATATACTAAATCAATTGATAATATAACATTTCATTTACTCGACAAACACACTCCAATTGAAGAAATTCCATCATTTCTAAATAATATCTCAAAAGGTGTTTCTATTGGAATACTATCAGAATCAGGAACGCCATGTGTTGCAGACCCGGGAGCCGATGTTGTGAGAATTGCCCAACAACAAAATATAAATGTAATTCCTTTGGTTGGGCCTTCTTCTATCCTACTCTCTTTGATGGCATCGGGTTTTAATGGACAAAATTTTGCTTTTGTCGGCTATCTGCCAATTGACAAATCTGATAGAAACAAAAAAATTAAAGAGCTTGAAAAAAAAGTTTACAAACAAAATCAAACACAAATTTTCATAGAAACTCCGTACCGTAACACAAAACTTTTTGAAGCAATATTAAACTCTTGTTCAAATGAAACTCTTCTTTGCGTTGCCTGCGAAATAAGCCAGGAAAATGAATTTATTAAAACAAAATCAATTAAGGATTGGAAAAAACAAAGTCCTGATATAAATAAAAAGAATACGATTTTTTTGGTTTATAGGTAAAGCAAATATTCCACATATATTTAAAAATTTAATCATTTCTAAATTATTGGAGGACGCAATTTGCGACCTCCAATAACTTGAAGTCGCAAATTGCGACATCAAGTAAACTTGAGGTGCCAAATTTACACCTCAAGATTTTCAATAAAATTAACAAATAAAAATGAAATAAATTTGAATATATTCAAAAAAACTATTTGATTCTCCCCAGAGCTTTCAATCTATCCAATAAAGGAGGATGAGAATAATGAAAGAAGACATAAACAGGATGTGGTGTAAGATTGCTCAGGTTGTTTACTGATAATTTCTTTAAAGCTTCAATAAGTGCTTTTGCATTGAAATTTTTGCCTGCAAAATAGTCAGCGGCATATTCATTTTTGCGAGAAATAATATTCATAATCAATCCTAAAATCAGCGAAAGCGGACTGTATAACAAACCAAAAACCAGAATACCTATATGAAAGCTTGCTTCAGCCTGCAAAGCTCCCGATAATATTTCAGAAAGCTCAGAACCTTTTGCAATAAAAAGTGATAAAATAAATAACATTAAGCCCGTTTGGAATATAGAAAGAAATACACCTAACAAAGTGTGTCTCTTCTTATAATGACCAATTTCGTGGGCAAGGACAGCAACCAATTCATCTGTGCTATGGTTGTTTATCAAAGTATCGTACAAAACAATTCTTTTTTTCATTCCCAAACCTGTGAAATATGCATTAGCTTTTTTTGACCTTTTAGAACCATCAATCACATAAATATTTTTCAACTTAAAACCAACCTTTTCCGAAAAGGTCTGAATGGCATTTCGCAAATCACCATCTTCAAGCGGAGTTTGTTTGTTAAAAAAAGGCACTATCAGGTTTGAATAAAACATAGCCATAAAGATTGAAAAAACTGAAACAACAAACCAGGCATAAAGCCAGAAATAGATTCCTGTAGATTCATATATCCAGATTATTAGAGAAAAAAGGCCACCACCAATTATTGCTGACAAAAACCATCCTTTGATTTTATCAAAAATAAAAGTTTTGGGTGTTGTTTTATTAAATCCGAATTTCGCTTCTATTACAAAAGTACTATAAACAGAAAAAGGTGTTGAAAATATATCTGCAACAATTCCTAAGATTCCAAAATACAACAATGCCATAAATATTGGATTCACTGTGTATTGCCTAACAAATCCATCTAACCAGCCAAAACCTCCGAGAAATAATATTATAAGCATTAATACAAAAGATAAAGAGCTAAGCAACAAAGAAAAACGATGTATGGTTTTTGTGTAATTCTGTTGTTTTTTATATTTTTCAGCATCATAAATTCCTTGGAGTTCTTTTGGCAAAACATCGCTCCATCTGGTGCTATTCAAATAATCCAAAAATCTTTCGAGAAGATAATCAAAAATTAATATTGCAATAATTATAATAAAAATCGTAGAACTTGTCATTAGGAATAATGTGTTTTAATTAAATAATTTGCAAATATAGGAGATTTAAACAAGTTTAGAAGAAATGATTATTGTTAAATTGTTAAATTGTCAAATTGTTGAATGCAGGATTAGTTCTTTACAATTTTAA
>CAYLPA010000360.1:0-2857 GCA_964385385.1 uncultured Saprospiraceae bacterium
ATTGTTTTTTAAACTTTTAAACCTAACAGGTTTTTAAAACCTGTTAGGTTTTGAAGAAGCAAGCATTGTAAATTAGAAATCCAACTTCCATTTAGTATTTATTATTATTGCTGAAAATATTTATATCACATACTAAGTGAATAAATATTTTTTTTTATTATATTTGCGTATAATCCTAAATCTCAAATATCATGAAGAAACTACTATTTACTTTTTTTACATTATTGTACTTTACAGGAATTTCTCAAACGATTGTTTTTCACGAAAATTTTGAATTGCCATCCTTGGCTGATAGTGTAACAATGGATTCAGTAGGTTTTGCTGTTAACCAATGGGCGATTTCTAATACATTAGCAACACAAGGATTACGTTCTGATTCATGTACTGTTTCACAAAACGATATATCCATTTTAACAACTGATGCATTTAGCACTATTGGATATTCAAATGTAATTTTAAAATTTTCACAAATTTGTAAAATTGATTTTTATAATGCTGCAGAAATTTATGTATCAGGTAATAATGGTGTAAACTGGACAAAACTTATTGGTGCTAATTATCTGGGAAACGGAATTTTTGCCGCTATTGGAAATAAATTTACTTCTACTTCTTATGGAATAGATTGGCACGCGAGTAATAATAATGCAATACCGGTAAATAGCTGGTGGAAATATGAGCAATTTGATATTTCATCAATTGTTGGAAATTGTTCACAGGTAAAAATCAAATTTCAATTATCAGATGCTCTTAATGTTGGAAGTTTAGGTAATTACGGGTGGTTATTAGATGATATAAAAGTTATTGGGGTTTTTTCAGAGTTGATACCTCCGGTCATTAGTCTCAATCAGCCAATTATTATTGATACAGCATATTATAAAGGACCTTTTGATATTTATGCTACAATTACTGATGCTTCCGGAATTGATACAGCTATGTTAGTTTATACTTATAACAATGGCTTGCCCGATACAGTAGGAATGCTTAATACTACCGGCAATATATTTTATGGTAGAATTGATACTCTTACAGGACCTTTTAATTTATTAGATACCTTCTGTTATTATGTTTATGCAACTGATGGTTCTGCTGCTCACAATCAGTCATTAGAACCATTTTTTGGATGTAATCAATTTGTTATTTATACTTCACCACCACCAACTGGATGTATCACTCCTATAACAACTTTCCCGTTTTTTGAAACTTTTGAAACTTTTCCTATAGGTGGAACTTCATGTACATCAGTATGTGGAACTGCTAATGGATGGGTAAACGAAACAAGTGATGATGCAGATTGGGGTGCACGTTTAGGAACAACTGCATCATCTAATACAGGACCAATTGGAGACCATACAAATGGAGCAGATAAATATATGTACACTGAAGCTTCATCTTGTTATTCGAAAACAGCTATTTTAACAACACCATGTTTAGATTTAACAGTGATGAGTGCACCAACTCTTGAGTTTTATTATCATATGTATGGACAGGCAATGGGTTCGCTTCATATAGATATTTGGTATGGAGGTCAATGGTTATTAGATATCTGGACAATTTCAGGGCAACAACAGAACAATAGTTCTGCACCATGGACTAAAGCAATTGTTAATTTAAATCCATATAAGAATGTTACAAAAATAAGATTCCGTGGAATAACAGGCTCGCAATTCGAAAGTGATATGGCAATAGATGATGTTAAAATATTTGAGCCAATAGTTAATGATGCCGGAGTTTTGTCAATTGATAAACCTGTTTCTCCTGTAGTGAAATTTAATCAAGCTGTTAAAGTTACTTTTAAGAATTTTGGTTTAGCTAATCTTACTAAAGTTAAAGTTGGCTGGAGTGTTAATGGTGTAACACAGCCGGCATTCAATTGGTCGGGGATACTTATACCTGGAGCAGTTGCTGATTCTGTTCAAATAGGAACATATAACTTCCAGAGTGGAATAAGTGTAATAAAAGCATGGACATATAATCCAAATGACACTGCTGACCAATGGAATATAAACGATACAGCTATGTCTAAAGTTATTTCTTGTGGTAATATGCATGGTATATATAATATTGGAGGCATCAATCCCGATTATTTAACTTTTAATGATGCATTATTTGCTTTGAATTATTGTGGAATAGATAGTCATGTAGTTTTTAATGTTTATCCTGGAATATATTATGAGCATTTAGAAATTACTCCTATTCCCGGAGCATCTGCTTCAAATACTATTACTTTTAATGGCTATGGTAATGATAGTACTGCTGTAGTACTTTGTTATAATACTAATCCAACAAATCCATTTGTGGTGAAATTTGATTCTGCTGATTATATAACTTTCAGGTGTTTAACAATAAAATCAAATCCAACACAAGAGGGATCTGTATTATATTTTACAGGAGGTAGTTGTTATAATACTATTGAAAATAATGTTATTGAATGGGGTTATGCCTCCATTTACAATACCTATTGTATTAGATCAAATAGAGATATAGACAGTTATAATGTTTTCAAAAATAATCATTTTAAAAATGGTTACATAGCAATTGAGATGAAAGGTTATTCACCCACTTTGATGGAAAAGGGAAACATATTTGAGAATAATATTATTGAAGGATTTGATATTGGAGGATTATACTTAATGTGGCAAGATTCAGTTATTATTAGTGGTAATAAAATTGAAAATAATGGAGCAACTTCAAGTTCAGTATCAGTATCTGCTTGTTATATTAATCAATGTGATCATATAGCAGTTATTAAAAATAAAATAAACTTAAATGGAACATCAGCATTTATCGGATTGCATTTGGTCAAAGTAAAAGGTTCGTCAACAAATCGAAGTCTTATAGCAAACAATTTTATTAGTAT
>CAYLPA010000361.1:0-2854 GCA_964385385.1 uncultured Saprospiraceae bacterium
ATTATTTTCAGATTTAAAATTATTTTAATAAAAATTAATTCACATTCTAAGAAAATAATTTCTATTTTAAACTTGTGAATTCAAAAATTAATTATAATTTTGCAGTCCTTAAAAATACACACAAGTGGATTATATTGTTTTTCAGGTTTTTAAAAAAACCATATAAATTCTGATAAAGAAAGAGACAAAAAAATGAATACGTTAAGTTATAAAACCGTATCAGCCAATAAAGAAACAGTTACAAAAAATTGGTTTGTAATTGATGCAAAGGACCAAATTGTTGGTCGTCTGGCTTCAAAAACTGCAATATTGCTAAGAGGAAAACACAAACCAGATTTCACTCCACATGTAGATTGCGGAGATAATGTAATCATCATTAACGCTGAGAAAATTGTTTTTACCGGCAAAAAAATGACAGACAAAACATATATTCGTCATACGGGATATCCGGGTGGTCAACGCAAATCAACTCCAATTGAATTATTAAAAAGCAAACCAACTGCTATTATTGAAAAAGCTGTTAAAGGCATGCTTCCAAAAAATCGTTTAGGAGCAGAATTATTCCGAAACCTATTTGTTTATACCGGAACGGAACATTTACATAAAGCACAAAAACCTAAAGCAATTGAATTAACTGAAATTAAGTAAATATGGAAACGACAAACACAATAGGAAGAAGAAAAAAAGCTGTTGCTCGTATTTATATGACCGAAGGAACAGGAAATATTACTATTAACAAAAAAGATTATAAAGAATATTTTCCAACATTAACTTTACAATATGTTGTCCGTCAACCTTTTGAAATTTGTGAATTAATTGACAAATATGACATTAAAGCTAACTTAAATGGAGGTGGTACTTCAGGACAAGCAGAAGCTTTAAGATTGGCAATTTCAAGAGCACTTTGTAAGATTAATCCTGAATTTCGTCCTTCTTTAAAATCAAAAGGTTTGCTACGCCGTGACCCACGAATGGTTGAAAGAAAAAAACCAGGGCAACCAAAAGCACGGAAAAAATTCCAATTCAGCAAACGTTAAAATTTATATTGGAACGAGTTTAGTATCTAAATTACTGAGACTACTAACAACAAGTACTACTTGGTAATTGATTTAAAATAAAGAATGTAAACAAATTAATAAAATATAATAAAATTATGGCACGTACTAATTTTGAAGAATTATTAGATGCAGGTGTACACTTTGGACACCTCAAAAGAAAATGGAATCCTAACATGTCTCCTTATATTTTTATGGAACGAAACGGAATTCATATTATTGACCTTTATAAAACTATTGCAAAAATTGATGAAGCTGCATCAGCTCTTAAACAAATTGCAAAATCAGGCAAAAAAATTCTTTTTGTAGCAACAAAAAAACAAGCAAAAGATATTGTTGCAAATCATGTAACTAAAATCAACATGCCTTATGTTACTGAAAGATGGCCGGGTGGAATGCTAACAAATTTTGCAACTATCAGAAAAGCTGTTAGAAAAATGTCGGGCATTGACAAATTAATGGTAGAAAAAGCTTTTGAAAATTTGTCAAAAAGAGAAAAACTTCAAATCACTCGTGAAAGAGCAAAATTGGAAAAAAACTTAGGAAGTATTTCCGATTTAACCCGTTTGCCTTCTGCCCTCTTTGTTGTTGATATTAACAAAGAACGTATTGCTATTGCAGAAGCTAAAAAATTGAACATCCCAACTTTTGCAATCGTTGATACAAATTCAAATCCTAAAAATATTGATTTTCCAATACCTGCTAATGACGATGCTTCCAAATCTATTTCTCTTATAGTGAAAATTATGGTTATAGCTATTGCCGAAGGTTTGAACGAACGTAAATTTGAAAAAGACAAAAAAATTCAGGAAGAAGCTATTGAAAAAGCTAAAATTGAAGAAGAATTAAAAATCAAAGCTGATAAAGAAATTGAAGAAGCTAAATTATTAGATAATTTAGATTCAACAAAAGATACAGAAGAAAAAACTGAAAGCACTGAGAAAAAACGTAAAAGAGTTAGAAAAAGTTTTACTGAAAAAGTAATCAAAAAATAATATTCAATTAAAAATTAATAATAAAATGGGGAAAATAACTGCTGCCGAGGTAAATAATTTAAGAAAACAAACTGGCGCCGGAATAATGGATTGCAAAAAAGCTCTCATGGAATCCGAAGGAGATTTAGAAAAAGCTATTGATTATCTTAGAAAAAAAGGGCAAAAACTTGCAAACAAAAGAGCCGATAAAGAAGCTAACGAAGGTTATGTTATTGCAAAAACAAACTCAGACAAAAATTTCGCTATTGTTATTGTAACTAATTGTGAAACTGACTTTGTTGCTATAAACAAAGATTTTATTGATTTCTGTAATAACATTGCTGACAAAGCATTGGAAAGCAAACCAAAATCACTGGAAGAATTAAAATCATTAAATATTAATGGTAGAACTATTAGTGATAATTTAACTGATTTAATCGGAAAAATTGGTGAAAAACTCGAAATCGCACATTACGAATATATTGATGCTCCTATTGTTTTTGGATATAACCATCAAGGTAATCGTTTAGCAACAATAATGGGATTAAACAAAGTTGAAGTTGAAAATATTGAGAATATAGGTCATGAAGTAACTATGCAAATTGCTGCCATGAACCCTGTTGCAATTGACAAAGACGATGTTGACCCTAAAATTATTGAAAAAGAAATAGAAATAGGAAAAGAACAAGCTCGCTTAGAAGGAAAACCTGAAAATCTTATAGAAAAAATTGCTTTAGGAAAGCTTAATAAGTTCTATAAAGAAAGCACTTTGTTAAATCAAATGTTTGTTCGTGATAATAAAATAACTATCCGACAATATTTGAA
>CAYLPA010000362.1:0-2854 GCA_964385385.1 uncultured Saprospiraceae bacterium
AAAGCCAAAGCACTTATTTCAGGTGCAATTAATCGTGTCAAATGGCATGAATCCCTTGACAAAAGAAGTGTCGATGTACATCCTGCCACATTAATTATTGGTGGTGGAATTTCAGGAATTTCTGCAGCTATTGAAATTGCAGACTCGGGTAAAAAGGTTTTCTTAATTGAGAAAACTGATGCATTGGGTGGAACTGCTGCAAAACTGGATTTAACATTTCCTTATATGTACAGTGCTCAGCAAATGATTCAACCAAAAATCAAAAAAACCAATAATCACGAAAATATCGAAATTTTATTTAACAGTGAACTAAAAGATCTTTCGGGATATATTGGAAATTTTGAAGCAGAAGTTAATCAAAATGGAAAAGAAATAAAAATCGAGTTTGGTAATATCATAATAGCCACAGGACTCAAACCTTTCAACCCATCAGTTATTGATAATTATGGATATGGTAAATTACCAAATGTGATAACTTCCCTTGAATTTGAAGAGATGCTTAAATCAGGAAATATTTTAACCAAAGAAGGTAGAGAGCCTGATAACATTGCAATAATTCATTGTGTTGGAAGTCGTAATCAGGACTTTCACGAATATTGTTCAAGGAATTGTTGCATGACAGCTTTAAAATTTTCCAATCAAATAAGTTCTGCATTACCAAATTCAAACATTTATCAAGCTTACGCTGATATGCGTGCTTTTGGAAAAGGATGCGAAGAGCTTTACACTAAAACTTCAAGGAAGAATGTAATATTCCTAATGTTTGACCAAAAGAATGGAATGCCAACTGTGAAGAAAGCCGGTCCAAAAGATAAATGCGAAATGCTTATCGAAATGGATGAAAAGCTTTCCGGAGAAAATGTTGAAGTTCCTGCTGATATGGTAATTCTAATGGTTGGAGTTGAGAAACAGGAAAAAGCAAAGGAAGTTGGACAAACTGTTGGAATTAGCCTTTGTGGAAATTCATTCTATATTGAAAAACATCCAAAACTAGACCCAGTTGCAACAACAACCGATGGTGTTTATGTAGTTGGAAGTTGCCAATCTCCAAAGGACATTCCTGATTCAATTTCGCAAGTAAATGCTGCAGCTGCAAGAATTCTTGCAACTATTAACAAAGGCTCCGTTACTGTTGAAGTAACCACTGCCGAAGTTAATGAAGATATGTGCTGTGGTTGTCAAACTTGTATTAGCGTTTGTCCATACACTGCAATTAGTTTTGATGAAGAAAAGAAAGTTTCAATTGTGAACGAAGTACTTTGTAAAGGATGCGGAACTTGTGGTTCGGCTTGCCCAACAGGTGCAATAAAATCAAAACATTTTACAGACCAACAAATTCTCTCACAAATAGAGGGCTTAATGTTTAAATCATTTGAATTACAGGAGGTATAATTATGAGTTTTCAACCAAATATAGTAGCATTTTTATGCAACTGGTGTTCTTACACCGGTGCAGATCTTGCCGGAACATCACGATTAAAATACGCATCAAATATTCGTGTTATTAGAGTGATGTGTTCAGGCAGAGTTGAGCCAACTTTTGTTCTAAAAGCTTTTCAGGAAGGTGCTGATGGAGTTTTAATTTGTGGATGCCATCCGGGCGATTGTCACTATCACGAAGGCAATTACAAATGCCTACGTAGATATCATCTTTTAGAAAAATACATTGAACAATTAGGAATGGACAAAAAACGAATTCATCTTGAGTGGATTAGTGCAAGTGAAGGAAAGCAATTTGCAGAACTTGCCGATGATTTTACAAAACAAATCACCGAACTCGGACCATGTAAAGTAAAAGAAGTTATGGAAAATATTAAAGAATAAGGAGGTGCAAATGGCAAATGAAGAAAAAAAACCCAAAATAAATCTCGCAGTATATTGGGGTGCTGCATGCGGTGGATGTTGTGTATCGGTTCTCGATGTTCACGAAGCACTCTTCACTGTTATCGAACATGCAAATCTTGTTTTCTGGCCAATTGCACTCGACATAAAAGTTAAAGATGTTGAAGCAATGGAAGATGGATTCATTGATGTTTGTTTATTCAATGGTGCAGTCAGAAATAGTGAAAACGAGCATATGGCAAAACTATTACGACAAAAAACAAAAGTAATGGTTGCTTACGGTTCTTGCTCTCATATGGGAGGAATTCCCGGATTAGGTAATTTTAGTAATAAAGCAGGAATTTTTGATAGATCTTATATTTCAAGTGAATCAACTGTGAATGAAGAAAAAGTTGTACCTCTTGAAGAATTTGAAGTTGAAGAAGGGATTTTAACTCTTCCTAAATTTTATAATGATGTGAAGAAACTCGATGATGTTATTCCTGTTGAATATTATCTTCCCGGTTGTCCGCCACAAACAGAAAGATTAGTTGAAGTATTTCTTGCAATTGTAACCGGAGCTGAATTACCACCTCCGGGTTCTGTTGTTGGTGCAAATGAAAAAACACTTTGCGACGAGTGTAAAAGAATAAAAACCGACAAAAAGCTCATTAAAGAATTCAAACGTCCATGGGATATTGATGACGATGGAGAAACTTGTTTGCTTGAACAAGGAGTAATTTGTATGGGACCTGCCACAAGAGGAGGTTGCGGAGCAAGATGTATTGAAGGAAACGCACCATGTCGTGGATGTTATGGACCTGCTGAAGGTACAATTGACCCGGGTGCAAAAATGATGTCTGCAATAGCAACGATGATAGATTCTAACGATGAGGAAGAAATAGAAAAAATTATCACACAAATAGAAGATCCGGCTGGAACATTTTATAGATTTAGTTTGCCAGCTTCAATTTTAAGGAGGAAAATATTATGAAAAGAATAACTATAGACCCGATTACTCGTCTTGAAGGTCA
>CAYLPA010000363.1:0-2838 GCA_964385385.1 uncultured Saprospiraceae bacterium
TCATAAATCCAAACAATAATTATCACAAAAGCAGACAAAAATGAAACAATCAAATTTCCGGACAAAAATTTGTTTTTATATTTTGCTGAATAGAACAAAAGTATAAATCCAATAAAAACAAAAATCAACACATATTTAATATTACCTACTTTTTGAGAAATATAAAATCCCACACCAATTGCAATTACATTCATTAATACATATAAGATGATAGAATTTTTAATCGAAATTTTTCTGCCAATGATAATTTTCTCAGTCTTATTTATATTGTCAATTTTCAAATCAAAATAATCATTGATAATATATCCGGCACCAGCGATTAGAATTGTTGACAAAACCAGAAGAAAAAAATCTAATTCACTAAATTGCAAAGAAATCCCTTGAGATTTTAACAATGGTTGAAGAATACAAAACCTTGTTAAGTATTGAGTTAGAATTATGATAATAAGATTTGGAACACGTATTAACTTTATGAATGAAAGCATGTTTACTTATTTATAATTATTCTTTTTTATTAATTAGAGTTCGCAAGAAAACTACCTTAATTTGAAAATCAGCCTTTCCCCATCCCTAAAGAGTGGGCTGATTTTCTGTGAGTTCACCCTTTAGTCCCGATAACTATCGGGATGGGGGAAAACTCACTAAAAATCAAATTTGTTGAGTTTTCTTGCAGGCACTAATTAGAGTCCTTATGGATGAAGGTTTTAAAATACAAGCAAAACAATATATTAGAGCTACTAATTAAATTTCCCACTCATACATTTCATTATTCATCCATTTTCCCTGCACCTTAAGAACTTGTTCAATAATGTCTCTCACACAACCTTCTCCACCTTTCAGGTCGGAAATAAATTTTGATATTGATTTGATTTCTTCCGCAGCATCTGCAGGGCAACATGGAACAGCGACTTCTTTCATTACCTGATAATCGGGAATATCATCACCCATATATAATATATTTTCTTTATTGATATTATTTTTCTTAATGTATTTATTAAAAATATCAATCTTACTTTCAACAGATATAAATACATCTTTAATGTCAAGGCTTTTAAATCGTTTTACAATAGAATCGGACTTCCCACCTGTAATTATCGCAATCCTATATCCCTTCCGAACTGCAAGTTGCAAAGCATAACCATCTTTAACGCTTGATGTTCTGAACAATTCGCCACTACTTGAAAGCAAAACAGTTCCATCGGTTAGAACTCCATCATAATCAAAAATAAATGTATTAATATTTTTTAGTAACTCTTTATAATTTTTCATACTATATTTAATTTTAATAGATTTTCACTAATTAATTTATAAACTTCTTTATAATCCGGAAAATTGGAAAGCATATCTAAATGCTCCTTTATTATTCCTAAATCATTTCTATATGCCGGACCAGTTTGAACTTGTTTGGGATTGCGTTCTTTAATTTTTTCTGATGTTTCCTTTATTAATGGTTTCAAAATATCAAAAGGAATTCCATGTTTTTTTAAAACATCTTCAGCTACCAAATACATATAATTTGAAAAATTGCTGGCAATTACGGCTGATAAATGAATAATTTTTCTTTCATCAGAATTTATTTCTCTAACATCTTTTGATATTTTCTCTGCTAACTGCTTTATCCTTTTTAGGTTTTCAACATTGTTAGCCTCAACACAAACAGGTATATTGTCAAAAGAAATCCTTTTTTGCTTAATAAAAGTTTGCAGAGGATAAAACACACCATAATTTATAGAGGCATTTTTTAATACATCAATAGAAGTAGTGCCGGAAGTATGGACAATCAAAGAATTTTCAACATTAATTTGATTAACAACATCAGATAGAGCTGAATCAAGAATTGATAAAATTATCAAATCAGCATCAGTAGTAATTTTTTTTAAATCCGTAGTAAAAGAAGAATTTAATTTATTGGCAAGTTCCTTTGCAAAAATTTTGTTTCTTCCGAAAACCTGAATAATATCTAATCCGGCATCCTTTAATGCAAGGGATAAATTAACAGCAACATTTCCTGTTCCTATAATTGCAATTTTATTTATTTCTGTATTAGGCATAAATTTTTAATCTTGCTAAATTACAAATTTTTTATTTTAAGTATTATCAATTATTTTGCAATCGCAAATTTTCAAAAATGATTTAAATTATATGTAATAATCAAAACTCGAAATCAAGAGCATCTCAAATATGGATTTCCCATATTCGAGACATATAAAATTTTTTACATTTTCCTATAACATTATTATACTGCATTTTAAAGAAACACTTCTTTTTATTTTCACAAATTTTTATCATTTTTCAAAAAAATCATAATTTTTTTTAAATTTTTTTTCATTATTATTTCAAATTTATTTTTTTAAAATCATTCTTCATATAAATCTGACTTTTAACATTTTTAATAGATTTTACAAAAAATAAAATCAGATTTTAGACTTTTTCCCAATTATAGATTTTTTATTTATTTTGGAAAATGCTTGCTATTTTTTTTCCCTGACCATATATTTGTGAAAATTTAAAAAATCCAAAATTTAATAATTAAAACTAATTTGTTATGAAAACACAATTGAAATTAACACAAAAACCATCAATCAAACTAAAAACAACTATAATTAAATATGCTTCCATAACAAGTGGAATTACAGCATTAGTATTTGTTGCAGTTTTTATTATTAACAATTTCATTTCTAATAAAGATGCCGTTGCAGATAATACTAAGGGAACATCTTTAGTTACGATAGGGACTTCAACTTCTAGTAATCAAGTACCCATAAGTCGTAAAAAAGATAATTCAGTTTACGAGGTTATATATATGCAAAATGAAATTGCTAAACTCGGAGATATAAC
>CAYLPA010000364.1:0-2821 GCA_964385385.1 uncultured Saprospiraceae bacterium
TTAAATTGTTGGAAACTTTTTTTGTTACAGACACACTATTTTGGACGGGTATCTTCTAATACTTCACAACCCAGCTGGCGCTCGTCTCACGACGAGTAACAGCCGATAATAAAAAAAGAACTCGTCAGGAGACGAGTTCTAGCAATGAAATGATTTTTAGTATCAGTTTCTTTTTCTTCCTAATACTTCACAACTTTCCTAATAACAGAATATTCTTCAGTTTTAACTCTTATAAAGTACACACCGCTTTGCAGATTTGACAAGCTTAGTTTTTTATTTAAAGTTTTGTCTGGAGTTTCAAGTGTGCTAAAAACTTCCTGACCTATTATATCAATAACAGTAATTTTTACAGAAGTCATATTGAAATTATCACCACTAATAGAAATATTATCATTAAAAGGATTCGGGTATGTTTTTATGTTGTATGGATTATTGTCATATTCTTCAATTCCTACGGGGTAAACATTGACAGCTCCTGAAATGTATAAATTCAAATCTGTAATAGATTGAACTTGTAAATCCCAACTTAATAGATAGGCAAAATTTGCATCAAATTTCACTTCAGTATCGCTAATTACATTAAAGTTTGTAGCCATTGTTACCAATGGAGTTGGGTGAGTAAAGAAAATACTTAGTGATGGGTCAGTAAAATGAGTGTTCTGTCCTATTAAAGTGTAATTAGTAGTTTGGTTAATTGAAGCAGAGTCGGGAGTAAGAGATATTAAACTTGGCGGATTTGGATTTTGATAAACAGTAAAACAATTTGATTTATTTAAATTTCCATCTGTAGAGTTATAAACATTGGCATTGTATAATCCTAATGGAGAATTTGATGGAATGCTTAAGGTGCCTGAAAAAACTGTATTACTTTGAATATTTAATGATGAAAGTGGAATAATGGTTGAACTTCCCTGGCTTATCCATGCATTTGTTTGAGTGCCTTGCTGAAAATGTGTGTTCTGACCGGTTACAGTAACAGATAAACTATTTGCAACCATTGAACTGTCGGGTGCAATAGAAATAATTTGTGGTTGATTAGGGTTTGCAGTTATTGTAAATGAGTTATATTTTACTAAACTTCCATCAACTGTGTTATAAGCATTAACATTCCATAGTCCTAAAGCTGCATAATAAGGAATAGAAAGTTGCGTCATTAAAACTGTATTGTTAACAGGTATTGTTGAATTAGCAAAAATTGTTTGAGACCCTTGATTAAACCAAACTGTAGTGCCAGTGCCTTGAGCAAAGTGAGTGTTTTGTCCGCTAATTGTAACAGCAAGTGTTTGCCCTTGATTAGCTGTATTAGGAGTTACTGTAGAAATGTTTTGTGCTGTTGATATAGAAATTTGTAATGAAAAGATTATTAGTGATAAAAAGTAAATTTTCTTTTTCATGGGTTTATTGTTTTTAGTTTTTGCAAAAATAATACAATTTTTAATAGAGACTAAAAATTATGCTAAATGGTTGCATTAATAATTAAGCTTTTAATTTATTTTGTAATAATCATACTCATTGTTAATCTTTTTCCATCTGCACTTAGAGAATAGTAATATTTCCCACTTGAAAAGTTTTCAGTATTAACTTCAATTGAATATTGTCCTGAATTTTGTGAACCTTGATTTTTATCAAAAACTACTCTTCCATTTGCATCATAAATTTTTAGATTTACATTTTTTGATTTTTTTTCTAATACATAATCAATAAGAGTAATACTAACAGCAGGATTTGGACGGTTTTGGCTCATTTTTAGTCCATCAATAAAATCGGTGAATCAATTCCGGTGGAAACATCAATAACCGGCCAGAAAGCAATAGCGTGGTCAGCAGGACCTCCTGAAGTTGTGAAAATGTGGGATAATTGAGCCCAGAAATCGTTTACTGAATAGGCGTTATGATATTTCCACCAAGTGTATTGCAAACCCATTAAGTTTGAAGCAGAACCTGTAGCACCGGCAACAAATCCGACTGTATCATGGTGCAAATAAAAGTCAGAAACATCAACAACGATAGCAAAGTTATTATTAATAAAAATAGGAGGACTTATCATAGCATTTGTGAAGGTTACTGATAATCCTGTGTCAATGCTGTTAAATGGAACTGATGCACTTCCCAAAACTGTACCGGGACAAACAATATCCCAGTTTGTAGTTGAATTTCCATAATGACTGGAGTCATCTAATGCATTGATAGTTACTAATAAGGAAGAACCTGTTGAATCAGCGTATTTTGAATGTGCCCAAATTAATACTTCAACAAGAAAATAAGGAGTACTTGAGTTATATATGAATCCCTGTGCACATGCTCTTGATGCAATTGTATCAACTCCCCACCAGGATGTTCCAAACATCCAGCCGTGCAAGCCATTAATGCTTCCTAATGAAGGACCACCCGCATTGAAGAAGCCATAAAGATTAATCGTGTCGTTACTTTTTGAACTAAAATCCCAATTAATTTCATTTAATTCTGTGCTTGCATCTTCATTAATTTGTTGAATTGTGTTTATCTGAGCGATAGTAATAATTGAAAGAAAAATGCAGATTAGTAGAAAGATAAATTTTTTCATTGTTTTTTAATTAAATTAATGATTATTTTTTAAATAGCTTATTTACGATACAAATATACACCAATAAATAATAATTTACAAATTCTATTAAATTCTACTTGCAAAGAATTTTTTTTATTCAATCCTACAATCTGTAATTTTCCTTAATTTTCTAAGCTGTAAATTCTTCTATAATTCTCGGCAATTTCCGGTGTAATTGTACTGTCAATTTCTTCTAACAAATATATTGCTTCATTAATTAATTGCAGATTGTATTTTC
>CAYLPA010000365.1:0-2819 GCA_964385385.1 uncultured Saprospiraceae bacterium
AGATTATGAAAAAAATCATGAACTAACGGTTTTTACAGATATTGATTTAGAAAATTTTTATGAAACAAGGTGAAATCTGGCTAATCAATCTTGCTCCAACTATTGGTGCAGAAATAAAAAAAACGAGACCTGCAATTATTGTTAATGACAATGCTGTTGGAAAATTACCATTAAAAATAATTGTACCACTGACCGATTGGAAAGATAAATACGAAATTGCTCCATGGATGGTAAAAATTAAACCTGATGGAAAGAATAAATTAACAAAAACTTCAT
The DNA here is from genome assembly GCA_964385385.1 of uncultured Saprospiraceae bacterium. Classification (GTDB taxonomy): domain Bacteria; phylum Bacteroidota; class Bacteroidia; order Bacteroidales; family CAYLPA01; genus CAYLPA01. Next base: position 277 of record CAYLPA010000365.1, read on the forward strand.
CAGCAGATTGTTTTCAGATAAGATACTTGTCAGAAAAAAGATTTGTAAAGAAAATCGGAACAATTGAACAAGATATTTTAGACGAAATAAAAGATAGTTTATCAAAGGTTTTATCTATTTCAGAATGAAAAAAGAAAAATGTTTTCCTGTCTGTATTTGAATGTAAAGAGTGTTTAATAAAATGACCTGCCTACGCTAAAGCATTGGCAGGCAAGCAATAATTTAGAATGAATAAAATGCTTGGAATAATACTAATAATATTTGGAATACTTATTCTTGTTGCCGGATTAATTATTTATAGCTCTTCCTTGAAAGTAAATAAGAAAAATGAAAGTATTAATGAATTGCAGAATGCAATTGAGATGGCAATTGCTGATGGTATTTTGACTGATAATGAGCGAAAAATTATTAAACAAATTGCTGAGAAAAAAGGATTGGATTATGGCAAGACATTAAAAGATATTGAAACAAGAATTGCTGAATCAAATTTGGATTCTGAGACTGAACTAATTGATTTTGAAAAGAAAAATGGATATGATTTTGAAAAGTTTATAGTTAAGAAATTTGATAAAAAATTCTATAATGTCAAAGAGTGGGCTGGAGATAAATTTGTTGATGGTATTTATGCTGACACTACTCCGCAACCTGACTTATTGATGGAGCTTCGATTAGGAAAAGAAATTTTTGAATTTTCTGTAGAATGCAAATGGAGACAAAATCTATACAGTGATTTTGTAAAGATTGCATATAAGGAACAATTTGACAGATATAAAAACTTTGAAGAGAATCGCAAAATACCTGTGTTTATAGCTATTGGAATTGGTGGTAAAGCAGATTCACCGGAAAAACTCTATATTGTGCCATTGCGAAGAATAAATTCCAACTTTATTCATGTCGATTTTTTAATTAAGTTTGAGAAAAAAATTGAAAGTGATTTTTTCTTTAACGATAAGAAAAATATATTGGATTAAAACAAACAAATATATTATTCATAATCAAAGTAAATAATAAAGGAGAAAAAAGATGAAACAAGAAATGCAAAAAAATGCTCCTGCAGGTGCAGTTTATGGTTTGGGATTTATTGGAGCAGCAATTTATTTTATTTCTACTGCCACAGGTTTTTGGATTGGTGTATTAGGTTTTCTAAAAGCAATTGTTTGGCCTGTTTTTCTAATCTATGAAGCCTTTAAATTTTTAGGAGCTTAATATCGTAGGAAGTTCTCTCTATTTAACTTCTTCCTTTTGGTTTTTCTGAATATTTTTTAATTCTCCCAAAGGGCAGTCATCACAATAAGAAGATGAACATCCATTGCAGCCGCTTTTTCTTTTGAAAACCGAACGGTATATTTTTATGACAGCAAAGACTATTGCTGAAATTACTATTATTAGTGTTATTATGGTTTGCAACATTGATTATAATATTTTATTATTGTCATTCAAACTTGCGTGTTCATCAACTTAAATTTCTAATTAAAACGTTTGTTTATATTTCATTAGTATCTTATCCAAAAACAATTTAACGATTTATCAATTTAACAATTTTTAATCATTGATTCTTATTATTAATAAGCAGATATTCAAATTTATAAATTTTATTATTTACCTGACAACTGATTTATTAAAGGAAAATATTGCGATATTGTCAGGTATGCAAAAATTACTGCTTGCAGAAAAAACAAAACTGCCCAAAATATTGAAGGAATATGCGTGATATTTTTAAGATTTGTTGCATCTCCGGCTTTTTTCGAATCTCTGTAACTTATAACAATAAGCAGAAATGAAGAAATTAACGAATCGCTTAAAATAATGCTTGAGAAAAACACACAAGTTCCAAAGCGAATAAAATCATCACCATAGTAAAATATAACAAAAAGTATAGCGGCAAAACTTATCAACCAGAAAATTCCATAGGCATTTCTAACGAAAAATATCAAGTTAATTAACGTTATTCCTGCAAGAATATAAAGAATGAAAAAATAATTTCCCGTAAAAATCAAATAGAAAAAAACGAGTGCAGAAATTGATGAAACAGGATAGCCTGCCAAAGCAATAAGAAATTGACCAAATTTGTTTTTCGATAGCGTTGAAGCACTTCCGGATGTGTCGCTAAAAAGTTCAATTTTAAGAATTTTGCCACTTGTAATCATTGCCATAATGCCGTGACCGCTTTCATGAAATAGAGTGTTTACAACACGAAAATATTTTCCTATTACCGGTATTCTTGTTAAGATTATTGAGATTATCAGCAATAAATAAAAATATATTTCTTTGTCTTGATAATTCATGTCATTTTTTTTTATTATTATTAAAACAAACTACCGATTTGAAAAACTAAAAATGAAATAATCCAGGCTACTGCGGTAGTATATAAAACTGTAAATGCTGCCCATCTCCAACTGCCTGATTCTTTACTAATGGTTACAATTACGGCAATACATGGAAAATATAATAGAATGAAAATCATAAACGAAAAAGCTATCAAAGGTGTAAAAACTTTTTTCCCTTTATTTTTGCCTGTTCTATAAGTTTGATTTTGAAGTTTA
>CAYLPA010000366.1:0-2818 GCA_964385385.1 uncultured Saprospiraceae bacterium
TAGGCTCTATTGTAGAATAACTATATGTTATCATCTGGTTTCCATCTGTAGAGAAATCAATAAGAGCAACCGCAGAAATTTTTAAGGACAACGACATTTTTACACTATTGTTATTTTGAGCTGTTACCATCGTAGATAATGAATAAAATAATAAAATCAATGAAATTTGAGATTCAATTTTTGTTAAGATATTCATTTTACTTATTCTTAAATTAATAAAGTGATTAATTGCAATTGTATTATAATTGATAGAATATTAGTTTTCAAATCATAATATTATGAACTCAAATCTATTAAACCTGTGAATAAAACTAATTTATAATTATTTAATTAGTGATTATTTTTTTGTAAAATTACATTAAATCTAAAGCTAATGTAATAAGCATTTTGCTGAAATTAGGGGAAAAAAGCTGATTTTTAGGTTCAGAAAAACTGATAGTTCCTAATGTTAAATATTTGTCAGATTTAGTAGATTATTCTAAAGTAATGATTCCTTTTTTGAGTGCATATTTTACAAGGTCGGTTGTTGTTTTTAGCTCTAATTTTTCGAGTATATGCATTTTATGTGTGCCTACTGTTTTAATACTAACAAATAGCAACTCTGAAATTTCACGACTTGATTTTCCTTCAGCAAATAATTTCAGTATTTCCGATTCTCTTTCTGATAGTTTTGGGTCTGTATTCAGGATTTCTTCTTCATCTCCTAAATAGTCATGTATTATTATTTCTGTAACTTCCTCCCCAAAATATTTTTTTCCGGAATTAACTGCAATAATAGCATCAATGAATTGTTCATAAGTGCAACTTTTCAACAAATATCCGCAAACTCCAGCTTCTAACATATCTTTAATAAAGTGTTTTTCAGAGTGCATTGACATTGCTATAACTTTTATATTAGGAAGTTCTTTTCTGAGAATTTCAGTTGCTTCAATTCCTGTCATAATTGGCATTCCGATATCCATTATTATAATGTCGGGATCAAGTTTCCTTGCTTTCTTAATAATTTCTTTGCCATTTTCGGCCTGACCAATAACTTTAATGTTAGAAGAATCGGATAATAAATTTATCAATCCTTCACGAAATAGTTTATGATCGTCGGCTATCATAATTTTTATTTCCATATTTCTATCTTTTTTGAACAGGAATAATTACTACTGCTTTTGTTCCTTTTTCTTTTATTGATTCAATAATAAATTTTCCTTTAATTGAGTCAAGTCTTTCTTTAATTGAAAAAAGTCCGAATCCTCCTTGTTGGTTTAATTTAGTTTTTGTTTGATAATTAAATCCTTGCCCATTATCAATTACTGCAAAATATAAATGATTTTTTTCTTTAGTGATTTTTACTTTAATAAGGTTAGCATCAGCATGTTTAATAATATTATTAAGCAATTCGCAAACTATACGATATAATAAGATACTGATATCATTATTGACATTCAGCTTTTTTTCATTGCATTGAAAATTTACTGCTATATCAAATTTTTTATTAATTTGTTCTAACCTCCACTTTATGGTTTGGATTAATCCAAGTTCAAATAAAATTGGCGGACTTAAATCATAAGTTAGAGTCCTTGATTCGGAGATAGCTGCATGAATCAATTCGGTTGACTCCTTGATGATTTTATCGGCTTTGGGATTAAGCTTGATATTTGACAAAGAAGATAGCTTAATATGTGCGGTTGAAAGTGATTGGCCTAGTACATCATGTAGGTTTATTGCTATTTCACGGCGTTCCTTTTCTTCAACACTTGATAACTTATAATTTAAATTTTTTAATTTCTTTTGATAGGCAAGGATTTCATTTTCAGCCATCTTTCTATCTGTGATATCCTTAGTGATTATAATAAATTCAATGGGTTTACCATTTTCATTTTTTATTAGTGATGCACTTAATTCACCATTAAACTGTGACTTATCATTTCTGACAAACCTAAATTCCATATCTCTAATCATATTTTTTTTTAGTACATCTGCCATAGCATTCCTTGCAATATCTTGTTGTTCCGGCACAATGGCATTAATTGCATTTCCACCAATCATTTCGTTATAATTATTATACCCAAAAATTTCAACCGTTCTTGGCGACACATAAGTAATTTCTCCATTTAAATTTATCGTTGTTACTGCGTCTGGTAATGTTTCAGTCATTATTCGATATTTTTCAACTTCTTTTTTTAAGTTATCCTCAGCTTGCTTTATTCGCAACATTACTTTCACTTGTGTGGATAACTCGTCTGCATTGATTGGGTTAGCAATAAATGCATCTGCTCCAATATTCAAACCTTTAATAATGCTTTCAGAATTGTTAACATGAGCTGAATTAAATATTATTGGAATATGCTTTGTCAATTTATCGGCTTTTAGTAGTCTACAAACTTCAAAACCATCCATATTAGGCATTTTTATATCAAGAAGTATGGTGTCTGGTTGCTCTTCCTTTGCGATTTTTATACCTTTTTTTCCCGAATCAGTTGTTAAAACTATGCAGTCATTGATATGTTTTTTCAAAAAGGTTTTAATCAAAAACAGATTACTTTCATTATCGTCAATAACTAAGACTTTTTTCATAATTCCCTATTATTTTACTTAAGTTTATACATGCAAAATTAATAATATTAAGTTAAGGGGACTTCTATTAATTCCTTTCTTTCAAGAAACAAATATAATGAATAAGATGTTAGGCACAAATAATAAAAAAAATCAATTTTAAAAAAAAAGTATATTTGTGGCTTTAAGAATGATGAGGAGTATACAGGTCTTTCAGAAAATAGTATAGTTCCAAAAATGGCTAAAGTTTTCGGATTAAATTATAAAGAGC
>CAYLPA010000367.1:0-2817 GCA_964385385.1 uncultured Saprospiraceae bacterium
CTACAATTTTCATTTCTACGGTGCGTTGGCAAGACATACTCTTTTGCAATTTTTGGTCTGTGTGACAGCCTGTGTGAATTGCAAATGTGTATGGCTTTAGCGGTGGCTATTTCAAGTTGTCTGATTTTATTATTAATTCGTCTCCTGCTATATTTCTTATTTTAATTTCAAATTTATCGGTGTCCAGATTATAAATTCCTTTTACTTTACTTTTCACATCTGCTTTATCTTCTAAATTTAGATTACTTGTCCAAAGTTCATTTTTCAAAGAAGTGTCAAATTGTACGCTTTCAAGCATTTCTAATCCGTTTTCTGACAATTCCAAAGATTTGTATTCTTGTTGTTTTTTAAATGCGGTTGCTTCACGCTTTGTATTAAAATCATCAATTTTTGTTTTCAAATACGGACTGAAATATTGTTTTATTTCAACTTTGTATTTGCTGTTTTCTTTGGTCATTGAAATGTCGGCTGTATCTTCTCCCATTAGTAAGTCTGCTTTTTCTGCCAACAAATCATCAAGGCTCAATAATTCGACTTTTATACTTGTTTTTTTAGCAAGTTTTACGGCTTTGTTTACATACTTTTGGTCAATATCAATGTCTTTGTAAGCGTAAATTATTTTACACGCAGGAATTTTATTTATCCACTCTTCTGTATCTGTTTTTATTTCTTCTTGTTCGTTATCTTCCAACGAAATTACTTGTTGAATAATAAAATCAACTTGTTCTTTGGTTAGTTTTTTATCTAAACCAATAAATTTTACAGGTACATAAGTTCCCCTTTTACTTTGGATACCACCATCCCAAAATGTATTTAATTCCAATTCAGCATTGGGTGCGAAACCATCAATTAAACTAAATATTTTTGCTTGTGTTTGTGCAGGGTTTCTAAATAGACGAACACCATCTTGTACCTTTAAAATATCAAAATCGGCTTTGGATTTTGCCAAACGGTCTCTTATGGTTTGTATGGCATTTACGCCAATATCTCCTGTTATAAATTTCCTGCCTAAATTATTGGCTACTTTTGCAGTTACTCCGCTACCACCAAAAAAGTCGGCTACTATCATTCCTTTATCACTACTGGCTTTAATGATGCGTTCTAAAAGTTTCTCTGGTTTTTGAGTTGCATAATTAACATATTCAGAATATGCAGAACTTGCTCTAATAATAGGAATATCATCCCATATATTTTTAATTAATGTACCATTGCTGTAATCAATAGCAATATCATTATCTTCGGGTTCTTTATTAAATTCCTTTTTAAACCTTTTTGTTGCTTTTATTATTTCCGCATTTTCATTATTATCTTTAAGAGTTTTAAATGTTATTTGATTATTTTTATTAATGTATTTGCCAAATCTTGTCATTACAGACTTACTTATTCCTTTCTTTTTATTATTCAAATAATAATCATCACCTTTTGTGTAAAAATAAATATTTGCATTATATGGCATAAAAGCACTGGTTGCATTTGCAAGACCTTTTCCATTGTATGTCCATATTATTTCATTTCTAAAATTTGCTTCACCAAAAATCTCATCCATTAAGATTTTAACGTAATGACCTATGGTGTCATCCAAATGAACATAAATTGAAGAGTTTTCATTCATTATTTCACTTATTGCAAGCAAACGTTCGTACAGCCAATTTAGGTAATCTTCTTTTTGCCAAATATCGCCATACATTACTTCTTCACCAATTACATTACTATTTTCAAATTCTGTTTCATCACCATTTCGCAAGTATATTTTTTTTGCATAGTTTGCACCGCTTGCAAAAGGTGGGTCAATATAAACCAAATCAACTTTAATATCTTTATCTTTTAGGTAAGCACAAGTAGAAAGCACATCACCGTGAATTAATTGATTTGTAAAATCTTTATTCAATTCAATTTCATCAGTTATTATTGTTTGCTGTCCGTTTTTACTTGGGCGAACTTTTTCAATCAATTTGGTTTCAAACAAAGTAATTTTTTGAGGCAATCTTCTACCTTGAAAATTTAACAACGCTTGTCCTTTTGCTGGTGTAATATTATATTCTATCGGTTTCATCATCTAAATATTTTTAAAGTTCTTTAATCAGTTTTTCTAATTCCTTAATATGTTGTTTAAAGTAATTTCCGCCTTTGTCTATAAAACACACATATTCAAATTTCGGATTGTGTTTCAGAAAAACATCTTTTACAAATTTTTCTTTTTGCTGAAATTCTTCGGTGTAATAAGGTTCGCCTTTGGTTTCAATAATTAGCATTTTTTCTATTTCGCCAACCTGTTTGTCTTGCTCATTATCTTTTTGCCATTTATAGCGTTTGCCTTTTCTTTTAATAATTAAAAAGTCGGGCGTATATCTCCCTTGTGGTGTTTGTATGGTGAAACTCTGCAAATTTTGTTCTTTTATTCCGTTAAAATAAACTTCGAGATGTGAAAGTGAGCCAAGTTTAAGCATTTGGTTTATTGCTTCAATTTCAAAATCACTATCAAAACGATACGGCAAATAATTATAACTTAAATCTTGTGGGTCAGGTTCTCCAAAATCTTCAATATGGTCTTCCCATCGTATCATTAAGCGTTCTTCATTTTTTACTCTTTTAACATCACGTTTTTCAATACGTGGTATCATTTTGCCACCACCATAATTAATAAATGCTGGCGAAGTCCATTCTAAAAGATTTATCAAATTCAAATCTTCTATTATTTCCGTTTTATACTCAATTACATAAGTTAAAAATGAAGCAACATAATTTGACACATCTTTTAATTTAATATTGGGGTTGTTAATAACCCAATTATAATTTTTGTTTAAAACCTTATGAATT
>CAYLPA010000368.1:0-2817 GCA_964385385.1 uncultured Saprospiraceae bacterium
TAATCACATATCTTAAAAACGATCTGTAAATTTTTGCAGGTCGTTTTTTTGTAAATTCAGAACTCCTGACCCATGTTTTGATTATTAGAAATTTACAATAATTGCTTAGTAAAATCCATTGTCGCAATTATCGTAATAATAACAATTAGAAAAGTTCAAATCCCTGATTATCACCACTTGCATATAATAATTACGGTGGGGTTGATTTTTTTACGACAGTCAATTTTACTATGAATCAGGAGTTCTGAATTTTGATAGGGTCTTGTCTTGTATCAAAAACGTCTGTTATCAATATTCCTTCCTTAACTTTCTTATAAACAATTTTATAATTTCTACAGACCAAATATCTGTGTTCTTCTCCAAGTTGTTTAAGTGATTTTTCAATCTTTCCGGAATTTGGATGATGAATAAGTTGTTTCGTCGAATTAAAAATCTTGGCTTTAAGTTTATGTGCAATATGTTTTCCTGCCACTTCTTTATGATATTGAAAAATATCTCTTAAAGTTTCTGAAGCAAAGTCTGACCAAATAATTTTCATAGAATCACCAATTTTCTGATTCAATTTCTAATTTTTCTTGGTCAATATAATTTCCTGCGATGTAATCTTCATTAGATTTCTTTGCTCTTTTAAGCAACTCTTGTTGAGTAAATGGTTTATACATTCGTTCTTCACCTGTCCTTGATTTATTAATCATATCTTCAATTACTCCAAAAATATTTTCGTCTTTAAGTCTTATCAGGTATTCAATAACGTTAAGTTTTCGTGTTTGTAAGTCCATAAGTCAATTTATTTACTACAAATATACAACATATTAAATTGATTTGTAATTAATTTTTTGAATTAATTTCTACGTAGGTTCAAATTGCAAATGCGAAAAATTATGCAACTAAATTATAAAAAATAACCCTCATTTACATCAAAGTTCAATCAATATTATTAAATCCCAATAGAAACATTCTCGTTCCACACCGCCACCGGAGGCTGAGTGCAATGGTTTGTTCAAATATATAATCCATCGGATTACTTGATTTATTTGAACTTAATTGTTATTGACTATTTTTATTCTATTTTCTTATAACAATCCTTTTGTCATAGTCATGTCCACCTACCAAATTCATGAAATGGAGTATATTTTAAAAATTTCAATTCCTCTTTTTCCTCAGGTTCTTTGCGATTTATTTTGATTTGAATTTTATTTTCATATCGCTTAGCAAATTCACTATAAAATCGTTTAGTTTTCTTAAAAAATTTAATTTGTTCATTGTAAATAATCATGGTGTAATGAAGAATATCTATCCATTCATCAAACGACAAACTATGTAGTTGTGAATGGGTGTCGTCTTTTATATAATTATTTAAATGTATATTTCTTCCTACTATTGAATATTTTGAATGAGATATAGAATTTCTTATTTGGGTCTTATAGGCAATTTTAAATGCCTTATGAATTTCCTGAAATTCATCTTTAAGTTTATCCCTTATTTTTTTTATAATAATTGTTTTGCGATTTCCTGTAGCTTCATTATCTCGATTACTTTCTGCAATTTTAAAATGCCAATCATATGGTATGCCGTGAAGTAATCTTGCAATCTGATAAAATTTTTTTATGAATTTATCTGCTTCCCATATTTTTAAATAAATCAACATCTCTAATTGAATAGTTTGTCCTTCAAACTTCTGCATTTGACCAATTTGTTTTCTTTTTTCAGGAATATATTTCAATTTTTCAAGATAATCAGGATAGCTTAAATCTGCTATTGCCCCTGTTCGATAAGTATGGATAAATTCATAATGAGTATTTGAAGAATGACCATCATGATTTGGTCCTATCATGTATGGACTAATCTTTTTATTTAAATTATTCCATGTATAGACTTCTGGATTATAAAACCCATTTTCAAGTATTAATAATAAATCTCCATCATGCGATTGATTTTCAATCACTTTCTCAAACAACCTATCGAATTCAGTTGAAAGATTTATTTCTATTTTATTTAATTTATCTTTGAATAGCATTTTCTATTATTTTAAAGGTAATGTCATAGAAGTTGACAGTAAATAAATATATTTTAATTTCTTTTACAAAAAGATATAAAATTATTATTATTTATGTTTTTTACTATTATTAATTACAATTGTATCAGATAAATCATCATGCCATCCTTTTAACCAAAAGAATGATATAGGATCAAACGGAATAAATCTACAAATAGTTCTTTTTACAATATCAAAAAGAGAGGGATTATTTCCATTTTTCATTATTACTTTTGTGTTAGTAATAAATTTTCCAATTGTTTTACCATAAAAATATTCGAATATAACAAAATATAATCCCATTATAATTATGCTTAAAAAACCATAATTATTTTCTATTTTTGGTGAAGATTTACCAACACCATCTAAAATTATATTAAATAGCAACAGAAAACCGTAACTACAAAATATATCAATTAAAAAATTTCCAGCTCGCAAATATTTATTTGCACGATTTTGATTCACTTCAAATATATTCATAATCCTAAATTATTATATATTAAATGCTCCAGTTAATATGTTAATCAATAAAAAAAGCGTGGAGCTAAACTTTCAGTCTAATGGTTCATCACAAACCAGACAACCAAAAAAGTTAAGCCCACGCTATAACGTAGGTATTAACTTATCATTCATAGGTTGTCATGTAAATAATGTGGTGATTATTAGACTACCAAATAAAAGTTAACGTTTTATATTAAATTTTAAAGAACGATTTACAAAAGTACATAAAATCGGCTTAATAGACAAATTGGTTGCTCAGATGCTCTACAATCCTTTATATT
>CAYLPA010000369.1:0-2811 GCA_964385385.1 uncultured Saprospiraceae bacterium
GAAAAATATTCTTTCATTATTGTTGCATCTCGAAAAGCAAAATTAACATTTGATATATTTCTATAATTTTCAATACCAAAGATTATGGCAAGAGCGTTAATATTCTTTTTTGAAGATTGAGGAATGTTTTGTTCGATGTCTATTATTAAATCTGGAATATTTATTTCACCTTCTTCCGTTTCATTTCCTTTAAATGCAAAACTTTGTGGCGAAATTTCTCTCTGCTTGATTTTCATATTAAGAGGGAATTCCTGACTAAAATGATTTGCTTGCACAATCACAGAAAGTGGTATTGCATCTTTAACTTTCTTATTTGTATAGAAATCAAAACTGATATCTTTGAAATCACCCTTTTCTATCGTATTCCAAGTGAAACGGGATTCAGTATCTCCGGTAAAAAACACATTATTACCTTTTTTAACTGATAAAGAGACATCTTTTGCTTGCCCGCCGGTATTTGCCAACCGAACTGTAACTTTTACGATCTCGCTTGTCTCAATTGTAAAATTTCCGTTTGCATCGTTGATGCCTTTTTCCACAAAGAACACAGGTGGTACAAGTTTCTTTGTTTGAAAACTAAATTCAACCGGATCAGGTTGAAAACCATTTGCTTCTTCAAATGTAATAGAGAATTCACAATTCTGTTGTGGAGTATTGTAATCTGCCGATATCAGGAATTCCAATGTCTTTTTTCCATCGGGTTTTAATTCTGTGATTATCTGCTGTTCAACATAATTCAAAAAACTATATTTATCTTTCGATTTGATTTCTGCAATTATTCCATAAGCAGAGCCTTTCCCTTTATTTTCTATATTAATAATGATTTTACCATTTTCGTCACCACTCAGCCAATTATCATTATTTTCATCAGTAAATTTCAATGAAGTTATCTCTAATTTTGGTGGTAGTATTGATTTTTCTGCATAAGTTGGTTTTGTATGTTCTGTTTGTTTGCCAAATGCGTAAACCTGCCCTTCTGGTGTTTTTATTCTTACATTAATAATTTCCGATTTTATTTCATCTCTCTTTGTAAGATAGTATTTTCTTTCACCAATAATTTGATAATTGTCTTTGTTTTCCTTAAAATCTCTGGCTGAGTTAAGTGGAACTTTAACATTTTCAGTTGTTCCATTGATAGTAACAGAAAACTTTTCTTTTTCAGTATTGTATTTGCCTAATTGAATAGAAGAAAATGAAACAGGAAATGTTATCATCAATTGTTGATCAATCTCATTTTGAATCTTTTTCATTTCTTTTCGTTTTTTTTCTGCGTATAATTCCTCAAATTGATGTTTTTGCTTTTTTTCAACTTTTATACGTTCATCGTATTGAGTTTGTGTTTCAAACTCACCTTTAGGTTTACAGAGGTTTTTAGTTTTTCCCAGCATTTCTTCATTATTAGTTATTTCAATGTTTTTAAACGCTGTAATTATTTTTTTTAAAGTATCAATAAAACATAACTCTCTATAATTCCATTTTTTTATTATAATATTATTACCGCTTAGATATTCATTTGGTTTTCTTTCACCGATAGATACAAAAAGATTATAATTCTTAATAAAAAAAACTTCGTTAACATAACCCGTATGCTCTTTTATAGTTTGGATTTTTTCAAATTTACCATCAGACAATTTCCAAATTTTTATTGATTTATCGATACTTCCTGAAGCAAAATATTTGCCATCTGGGCTGAAAGTAACAACACGAATGTAGTCTGAATGGGCATCTAATGTCTGGGAATCATGCCGTGTGCTACTTTTTTCTGATAACTTTGAAACAATTATTTTTTTATTGTTATCTCTAGGGACTTCAACTAAATAATCATCATTAGGGCTTAGCAAAGCTCTTCCAACTAATCCAGAATGCCAAAGGGTTTTAAATTCAACAAATATATCATTTGATAGTTTCCAGTATATTATGGGAGAGTAACGTCCTGATTCTAAGTTATCATCATTTGCCCAATAGCATGAACGATTAATTGTTTGCATTTCTGAAAACACACCATTAGATAACTCCCATATTATAGTTTTACGTTTTGCTTTCGTTATTAAATAATTTCCTTTTGAATTGAAAGAAGGATATCCTCCTTTTATTGTTTGAATTTCTGAAAAAATCCCGTTAGAAAACTTCCATATCTTTGTTTTATTACTGACATTTCCTGTAATAATGCTAGTACTACTTAAATCAGATACTAAATATTGTCCATGAGGACTAAAAATGTCACCATGACAATATTCTCCTTTGATTATTTGAATTTCTACATATTTATCATTTATCAATTTCCATATTTTAAATGTTTCATCAGTTATTTCTGCTGTGATAAATTTACCATCAGGGCTGAACTTGATATCAATAGAAAATTTTTTAATATGCAAATTAATTGTTTGAATTTTTAAAAATCTACTATTCGATAATTTAAAAATTGCTATGTACTTATTATCACTTTGTTTGTTGTAAACTACAAATTTGCTATTTCCAGAAATGAAAAACGATCCATAAATAGATAATCCTTTTTTGAAATTAATAGTTTGAATAACCTTATATCCTCTCTCAGAATACTCCCAAATTTCTAAATCATAACAACCATTATTATGTACCTTAGTAAGCAGATATTTTCCATCTGGACTACAGGTCATATAATCAACATCCTTTATTGTTTGAAAGTCTGTAGCGATATCAATTGCAAAAGAATTGGAAAAAGTAAGAATTATGAAAAAGAATATTGAAATAGTGATGATTAAATAATGTTTAATCAAATTTGTTTTAGTTTTCATTTTAAATTCCTCCATTTGTTTAAATATTTTCACATAA
>CAYLPA010000370.1:0-2793 GCA_964385385.1 uncultured Saprospiraceae bacterium
CTGAAAGGCGTTGGAAGTGATTACGACTGGTCGTTTTTTAGTGATAAAATTATTGAAGGAAAAGCTTTTTCAGCTAAAGACTCCAAGAAAACAAATGATATTATTATTTCAAAATATCTTGCATTAAAATTAAAATTCAAAGTTGGAGACAAGCTAAGAATGTTTTTTATTGTTGATGACAAACTTCGTGCTAGGGCTTTTACTATTTCAGGCATTTATGAAACTGGCTTGGAAGAATTCGACAAACAATATATAATTGGAGATATTGCTCATATCCAAAAACTCAATAAATGGTCAAAAAATCAGGTTGCAGGTTTTGAAATTCTAATTGATGATATTAATAATTTAGACAAAATCAGCCAATTTGTTTATGAAAATATCGGTTATGATTTGAACTCCAAAAACATAAAACAACTCTATCCACAGCTCTTCGACTGGTTAGATTTGCTTGACATGAATGTTTATATAATATTAATTTTAATGGTAATAGTTTCAGCCATAAATATGATTTCCACTCTTTTAATTCTTATTCTTGAAAAAACAAAAATGATAGGAATTCTAAAAGCATTAGGAACAAGAAGCATTAGCATAAGAAAAATTTTCTTATATAATTCATTCTATATAATTGGAAAAGGTCTTCTTTGGGGGAATTTAATTGCAATAATAATTTGTCTTCTTCAAATGCAGTTCGGAATTCTAAGACTCAATCCAGCTTCTTATTATGTTTCTGTTGTTCCTATAAACTTAGACTTACTACACATAGTTTTATTAAATCTGGGAACACTTTTGGCTTGTGTTATTATGCTCTTGGTGCCTTCTTATATCATCACACGCATTTCTCCTGTTAAGGCAATAAGATTTCAATAATTTTTTTTATCGAAGAGATTTCAAAACATTTTTCAGTAATCCGATACTAATTAAGAATTTCTAAAAGCTGAACATCAAACACCAAACTTTTTCCTGCTAAAGGATGGTTTCCGTCTAATATAACTGTTTCATCAGTAATTTTTTTTACTGAGACAACAATTACTCTATCATCGTCTTGGGGAATTTCTAATTGTTGACCTACATTTAATTCAATGTCTTCAAAAATTTCTTTTCGATTAACTTCAAAAATTAAATTTTTTTCAACTTTACCATATCCTTTTGTAGGAGAAATATCAATTTTTTTTATTTCATCAACTTTCATTCCTATAATATTTTCTTCTAAGCCTGGTATTGCCTGCCCATTTCCAATCGTAAATTCAATAGGTCCATTACTTATAGTTGATTCAAATATTTTGTTATTCTTTAACTTTCCAGTATAATGAATTCTTACAGTATTTCCTTTTTTTGCTGTTGTCATATTTTATTATTTTTCAAAATACACTTACATTCCTTGATGAATAAAGAATTTTATTTAGGAACAAATATAAGAAAATTTTATTAAAAAAATTTAATTATCTATAATTTTTTTATATTCAAATTATCTATATAAATTTGCAAAATAATTTTCGAATATAAAAAGTTTCACATAAATAAAAACATTAAAAAATCAATAATATTATGGACACAAAAAAATCAGGATTTAACACAAAGCTAATCCATTCAGGAAGTTTTAAAGAAAAATATAATAGTGCAACTGTTCCAATTTATCAGACATCAACTTTTTCTTTTAATAGTGCTGACCATGGAGCGCAATGTTTTGCTGGTGAAAGCGATGGTTATATCTACACAAGAATAGGAAACCCAACAATCAATGCTTTAGAAAATGCAGTAACTGAACTCGAAGGTGGCTACAGAGGTGTAGCATGCGGCTCAGGTATGGGAGCAGTTACAACAGTATATACAGCTCTTCTCGGAGCCGGTTCACACATAGTTAGTCACAATGCAATTTATGGACCTGCCAGAGCAGTTATAGAAACTATTTTCGCTAAATTCGGTGTTGAATACACTTATGTTAACACAAATAATCTTGATGAAGTAAAAAATGCAATTCGCCCAAATACAAAATTGATTTATACAGAAACACCTGCAAATCCAACAATAGGAATTACAGATATACAAGCACTTGCTGATATTGCACACGAAAATGATATTCCTTTGTGCGTAGATAATACTTTTTGCAGCCCTCATATTCAAAAACCTTTCAATTTCGGAGCTGATATAGTTTTACATTCTATGACAAAATTCATTAACGGTCATGCTGATATCGTAGCCGGAATAGTGATTACAAAAACAGAAAAATATTACAAAGAAATTCGAAATTCTATGGTTAATATGGGTTGCAATATGGACCCTCATCAAGCTTATATGACTCACCGTGGACTTAAAACATTAGCAATAAGAATTGACAGAGCTCAAGAAAATGCAATTAAAGTTGCTGATTATCTTAATAATCATCCAAAAGTTAAATGGATAAAATACCCTGGTCTTAAATCTCACCCACAATATGATTTAGCAAAAAAACAAATGAGTGGACCCGGAACAATGATAAGCTTTGGTTTAGAAGGCGGTTTGAAATCAGGAAAAATTGTTATGGACAATGTTCATCTTGCTTTATTGGCTGTATCCTTAGGCGGTATTGAAACTCTTATTCAACACCCTGCTTCCATGACACACTCAAAAGTTTCTCACGAACATAAAGTTGAAGCCGGTATTACTGACGAATTAGTTAGATTATCTATCGGAATCGAAGACGTTGAAGATATTATTAGTGACCTTGACCATGCGTTAAGTTTGATATAATATTAAGGGGACTTAAGAAATAAAAAATAAATTTTATACCCGTGGCAATATTCTTTCTTTTCACGG
>CAYLPA010000371.1:0-2791 GCA_964385385.1 uncultured Saprospiraceae bacterium
TAACTAATTCCAATATTTCTGTTCCATAAATATTGGTTATGTATAATCTCACATTGGTTGTTTCCTGAATGCTGAATATTATTTGTGTTGAGTTGTTGAAAGGGTTGGGATAAGATTCAAAAATATTTTCTTTTTGAGAAATATCATTGATAATACTATCTTTTTTTAGTTCTTCATTAATATATTCTTCTGAATAAGGATAAGGATAACCATTATCAACAATTAACATTTTATTATTATTTAAACAAGGCTCAATATAAGCATGAAAATAAGTGCCATTAGTTCTGAATCCTTGTTTTAATGTAATTTTGTTTCCAGCTGTTATTATTGTTTGTTCTGTTTTATTTGGGTCATTGTATATGTTGCAATTTATTTCAGCATCATTAATTGCAAAAAAATAATATGGCATGTTGTTCTGATGTACATTCAAAATATCATAACAATTTACTATTTTATTATAATTATAACCTCCAACTGAGCTAACATTTACTGCGTCCCATGCATTAATTGTTTGAATTACTTCATTAGAGCACATTCCAAAGTGTTCAATTGCAGAATATATTGAACCATTTCTGGCATCTGAATAATTTGAATACTCAACTAAATAATTATTTAAATTAAAATATGCAATTGTTGCAGCTTTCTCTCTGCCAATTCCTTCAACAGTAACATCATTATAACCTGTACCACCCATTGAAAGTAAATAAAACCAGTGATTTTGAACGCCATTTCTGCAATGACAATCACTATTACTCCAATAATTATCTTCATAATATGCAGCATCATTGTATTTATTTGGATTACTTAAAGATCTCTTCATTGAAGTTGGTGCGTCGCTGATAAAACATTGAGAGCCCATCACCCAGTCAGCTCTTGAGGGATCTGCATAGTATTCTATCATTGTCCCAAAAATATCACAAAACGACTCAGTTAAAGCACCACTTTCAGTAGGATAATACTCAGATATATACAAATTTGCAGTATAAACAATAACTCCATGTGTATATTCATGACCAATTATATCAAGTGTGGCAGGTGAACAGTATTCACCTTCAACTTTTTTGTGAATATAGATTCTGAATGGATCTCCTTCAGGTTGGCAATGAGCAGGAGAGGAATGAAAAACATCATCAACAAGAAGCTCAACTTTTCTACCCGCACAATTAATACCCCATCTCTCAAATACATCTAAAAAGTAATTCCATGCCCATTGTGTAGCCCAATAAGCTGTTGCTGCTGTTTTGCTTTCTTCGGTATCATTAGACTCACCCCATTTATTATTTCCATCCTTTACAGGAGCAGCTGAAACATATGTATAAATATTTCCACCACATGTACAGTCATAATTGGTTAACTGAAAATTAAATCCAATGTCTTTTTTACAAGTTTCAATACTCCAGCCATCACCATTATATAATGTATTTACAGTACCTGTTTGGGGAGAACAATTATACGAATTATTTGAAATCCTTAAAATACTGCCATTATTAGCATCAACATATACAGAATAACTCCTGCTATTTGATAATGTTATATGAAATTTGTATGTAAGTTTAAAATTATCTTTTATTAATGATTTAATATTTGGATTTTTTGAAAAAATCAGTTCAAAATGAGCAGTATTAATAATTGCGAGTGGCTCAATATTTTTTACAGTGTCAGTTGCTTTTTGCAAAGCAATTTCTTTGCTAATCAAGGGAGTTGGTGATAAATCCATATTTTCTACTAATTTTCCATTTGCTCTGATTGCAATCCCGTCTTTTGCATGAATAATATATTCTCCGCCTTCTACAGCAACTCCTTTATATGTTTGTTGAAAATGATAATGCTCCATACCGGCATCTTTATCAATACTTGTTCGTTTAAGGAGCATTTTATCATCATTTGTTAATCCAAAAGCTGACTTATAATCCTGAAACAAAGAAACAGGATTCAAATTAAGATGTTTTTTAAATTCTATCCATCCATAACCATAAGTACCTGATGCAATTTGTAATATTTCTTTATTATTGCTTTTATTTATATATGGAATATAAACAGGAGCATTTGTTTGCGCTGTAATATTATTAATAAAAAATATTGCTATAAACAAATATAAAAACAGATTATTTTTCTTCATTTTTTTTATTTTTTAAAGGTTTATTAAAAAAAATACTTATACCAAAATTTATGAGATTATAGTATTCTTTTCTATATGGGTAAATACCGAAAAATGGATTGTCATATTTTTTCCTAAAATCAATAATTTCAAAATCTACATAAGGCATTATATTTGTTTTTTCAGAATAAAACAAAAAACCTAATGAATATGTTAAATAATATTCAAATATCCTAGTAATGTTTGTTCTAAAACCGATAGCATTAGAAACGCCATATTTTTTTTTTATATTTACTATACTATTTAATTTAATATCTAAAGAAAGGTAATCTTCTTTTTTATATTCCGTTATCCAATCTTCTTGGATACGATTTATACATTTACATTTTAATTTTCCTCTTCTTTGATTATATGATAGTCCTATTAATGCATTAAATAAGTTTTTATTGTCATTTTTATTTAATTTTATGGTTCTGAATAATTCTATATGTTCACCAAAACCACCGATTGGTTCTATACTATAACCTAAATCTATTGGATTTGCAAGACCAACTGGAGGCCTAAAAAATTGGTATTTATCTATGGTTGGGCAATAATAATTCAAGCCAAAATCAGCACCCCAATTTCCTTTTTTATAGAAAGGGTTTTGGGCAAATAAAAAGTTGTAAATAAAAATTCCTGATAATATTAAAA
>CAYLPA010000372.1:0-2789 GCA_964385385.1 uncultured Saprospiraceae bacterium
TGCCTCGAGATTGTATCTCGTGGTATAAAAGAAAGACAAAAGCTTCAGATAATTCTGATGCTTTTCATATTAGAAGTATGCTTGTTTAGTTTTGTCATAGAAAGCGTTAGCTATTAGCTTCTTTCTTTGATTTTATTAACCGAATGAATTATTATTTTTTCAACTAAGCCGGGCATTATCGCTTGCATAAAAGAGTTCAATTTTCCAATTCCGCTTAAAGTTGTTCTAAATTTTCTCTTTTTTATATTTTTCAAAATAGCTTTAGCAACAGTTGTTGTTGTTTGAACTTTGAAATTTGACCTATCGTTAATTGTGAGCAAAGAACCGTCTGCTGCAATAGTTTTTTTATCATGCTCGTTTTCAGTGAAGCCAACAAGTATTAATCCTATATGAATTTTTGAGTTGATTTCTTCAATTCTGATAGATTCGGCAATAGCACGTAAAGCCATTTTTGATGAGCAATAAGCTGAAAGTCCCGGCAAACCCCTTATTCCACACAGGCTTGAAATAAAAACAATGCTACCATGAGATTTTCTTATATGTGGCAAAGCAGGAATACTTGGATTGACAACTCCAAAAATATTTGTTTCAAAAACAGTTTTAAATACTTCGGGATTCAAATCAGAAAAGTCTCCACGCATAGATACTCCTGCATTGTTGATAAGAATGTCTAATCTCCCGAAAGTTTCAATAGTTTTATCAATTAGGATTTTAGCTTGTTCTGGAATAGAAACATCGCAACAAACTGAAAGCACTTTTCCGCCGAGAGCTTTTATTTCATTTTCTGCTTTAGTTAAACTCTCCTGATTTCTTCCATTAAGCACAACAGAAGCACCGTTTTTTATTAATTCAATAGCGGTTGTTTTTCCGATACCTCTACTCGAACCTGTTATGATAGCTACTTTATTCTGAAATGTTTTTTCAGACATTATAATTTTTTGTTTTTTTATGGTAATTCATTTCAGGATTGTATTTTAATGCAATATAAGTGTTTGTAAATGCCATTGCAATATGAACGATAAATGCAATCCAAATAGAACCGGAAGCAATAGTTATCAAACATAATACGATGCCAAAAGGGACAGCACTAATAGTTTCATTCATGCTTTTAGGAATATGAGTGGCAGAATATAAAGCAACATTTATAGCAATAGCAGGCCAGACACCAAAAGGTCCTATTAGCGAAAACAACAAAATTCCTCTAAATAAAAACTCATATCCAAATAAATATATAGTCCAGCCAATTCCGTTATAAATAAATAATTTTCTGTCCCAAACCTTAATTTTAATTTGTGGGTAAATGACGAAATTGCTGGGTTTTCTGGCGTTAAACGAAACCACAGGAATTACTATTAATAATAGTCCTACAAGGCTCACCAAAGAAAAAAGGGCTGTTTCATTAACAAAAGTAAGCCCGTAATTTGAAAGTTTAAAATCAGGAATAAGTATATAGAAAACTATTGACGGGACAACTCCCATTAAAATAAATCCAATAATTTTTGTAAATAAAATATGATTTGCTGAAGCTTTGTCAAAATCGTATTTATTATAGAAAATTGATTTTATTCTTTCTGATTGAGCAATAAACCAATAAATACTAAAACATATCAAAGTAAGAAAAATTGGCAAGAAAGTTATAATATCTCCATCTTTCCACGATAAATCAATATTAAGAGTTCTAAACATAATTCTATCTATTTTTTAATTTTTTAAATTTATATTACTTTCAAATATTACAATAGTATTTTAATTATCGAGATAATTATTTTCTTTAAACCACTTGAAACATTCTTCAATGCCAACTTCAATTGGAGTTTGGGGTAAATCAAGTTCTTCTACAGCTTTTTGTGCTGAATAATAATGGTTCTCACAAGAAATTAGCGATAGTTCGTAAGTAATAGTGGGAACTTTTTTTGTTATTGCTGCATTAAGAGAACATAAATAACCATATGATTTAACAATAAAATTTGGTAATTTTATATTAAGTGGTTTTGTTCCAATTGTTTTAGAAATTTTTTCAAATGCTTCTTTATATCTGAGATTTTCATTTCCTAAAATATAACATTCACCAATTCTACCTTTTGTTATTGCATTTGCTATTCCAACAGCAGCATCTTTGGCAGCGATATAGTTTCTTCCACCTTTTGTGTAACCGGGGATTTTGCCTTTATAAATACTTAATATCATTGCTCCCGAACTGGGCTTTGAGTCAAAAGGTCCTATTATAAAAGTTGGATTAACAACAACTGCCGGCAAGTTTTGATTTCTGACAGCATCTAATACCAGATTTTGAGCCTGGTGTTTTGAATCCATATAATCAAGTCCATATTTTTTAGATAAATAAGGATTTGTTTCGTTGCCCGGATTCTCGATAGACCCAAAACCAAAAGAATTAGCAGTTCCTATATACACTAATTTTTTAATATTAAATTTTAAAACGCTATTAATAATGTTTTTTGTTCCGTTAATGTTTGTTTTATTAACAATTTCGGAACGAGGTGGCCAAATACACGTGTTTGCTGCACAATGAATAACAATATCTTTATCTTTTATAATATTGTCAATATCTTCAGGATTTAGAATATCACCTCTAACTTTAGTAATATCTAATCCGTCAAGTGTAAATGAATTGTTTTTGTTTTCCAATAAAACACTAACTTCATAGTTTCTTGATAAAAGTACCCGAACGAGATTACTTCCTAAAACTCCATCCGCCCCTGTAATTAATATTTTCATTTAATTTCTATCTCTTCTGTTTTATTTGTCATCGAAATTGTTTGCTACTTTTT
>CAYLPA010000373.1:0-2778 GCA_964385385.1 uncultured Saprospiraceae bacterium
CGTAAAGATGCACTGTTGTAATTCCCGATTTACGAACTCTTACAAATTCAATAGCAGCTTCAAGGTCTTTTACAAATTGAGCATAAATATAGAATTTAGTGTTTATTTTAAAGTCATCACTTTTACCGTATCCTCTATAGTCATAAGTTAAAACATTATATCCTGCAGAAACAAATTGTCCTGCAAGCTCAATAAGGTCACCCATATTACCATCACCATCGTGACTTAGAATAATTGCTTTTCCCGATTTTTTTGGTGCATTAAAATACCAACCAAAAAGATTCAAACCATCTTTGGTTTTAAAATTAATCTCCGAATATGACATCCCAAATTCATCGGGACTAACGGAATATTCTTTGACCGGATTTAAAGCGCTTGAACAAATTACTATTGAAAGTAAAATTATTATTGAAATGATTTTTTTCATATTCTGTATTGTTTTTTGTAAATAATTGAAACGAAAATAAATAAATTTATAATTATTGTCTTTTGTATCATCTAATTTTCAACCTATTCAATGCACGATGATATTTATTTGCATTATTAAGATGCTGTCTATGGGTTTTTGAAAAAGCATGATAACCCGAAAAATCATCTTTTGCACAAAAATAATAATATTTATGATTTTCGTAATTTAAAACTTTATCAATAGTGATTGGTTCGGGCATACAAATTGGTCCGGGCGGTAAGCCAATAATTTGATAAGTATTATAAGGGGAAATTATTTTAGTATGACGTATTAGAATTCTTTTAATAAAAAAATCGCCAAGAGCAAATTTCACTGTCGGGTCTGCCTGAAGCGGAATTCCTGAATTCAATCGATTAATATAAACTCCTGCAATTCGACTCATCTCATCAACTTTGTTTGTTTCCTGTTGAACTATCGAAGCAAGGATTGATATTTCAAAAGGCTGTAAACCGGCATCAGAAGCTTTTTTTCTTCTTTCGTCAGTCCAGAATTTTTTATATTCTTTCTGCATACGTTCGATAAATTCTTTGGCAGAAGTATTCCAGTAAAATTCATAAGTATTTGGGAGAAATAAAATTAATGATTCATCGGGAGTAAGTTTGAAATTATCTTTTAGATATTGATTATCATTAAGCAAATTGATAAATGAAAGTGAATCAAATTCCAATAAATTTGAAATTCTTGAGGCAAATTGTTCTTTTGTCCTGATGTTGTTAAAAACAACTTTAACAGGGCTTTGAACACCGGAACGCAATTTATTTATCAATTGGTTATTAGTCATGCCTGACTCTAATAAATATCTGCCGGGTTTAACTTTATTCACATAATTTTTCTTTTTTGAAAACCATTCAAAAGATTTTTTATCTATAACATAATTGTTTTCATACAAAAGAGTTTTCACATCATCAAAGGTTGAATTTGTAGGAATATACAGATAAACTGTTTCTGTTGGAAGAGATAGATTTGTTTTATGAAACTTTTTATAAAATTTATTGGCAAAAGCAATTGCAACTACAATTATAACAAAAAGTGTGACTGTTAATATTTTTAGAAATATGCGTTTTTTTGGTGTTTTGGTTACGGGAGGCATGAAATATAAAAGGTATTAAATTAATTAATTATCAAATTTAAACAAATTGTATGAGGAGTTTGCTCGTTTCGTCCCTTTGAATTACTCGTTGTCTATTTGAATTTCCGTCATTGCGAGCAAAGCGAAGCAATCTCTTTGAACAAATACTAAAATAAATTATAACGGATTGCTTCAGTCGTTCCTACTTCGCAATGACGTTTTGAATTAGCGAATTGTTTTGTTCCTAAATCAAACAATTTAACAAAAACAATAGTTATCCTTTCAATCTTTATTTTGCTTAAGCAATTGCAACATGTAAACATCAACCCATTTATCATTATATGTTGTCCAATCTTTTTTCAGTCCAATAATTTTAAAATCAAAATTGCAAAAAAGTTTAAGACTCGCTTTGTTTTGAGCATCAATATTACAGAATAATTGATGTAAATTCAAAGTATTAAAAGCGTAATCAATCAGAATTTCAAGAGCTTCGGAAGCATAACCCAATTGCCGTTTATCTTTTCTAATAAGAATTGCTATTCCTGCTCTTTTATTATGTGGGTCAAATTCAAAAAGGTCAATTGTGCCAACTGTCTTATTTTCTTTATCCTCACCATCAGTTAAATCAATCATTAACCTTAGTTGCTTTGTTGTATAAATGTCTTCGTGAGAATTAATAATATATTGCTCAATAATAAATTTTGAAAATGGCACAAAAGTGTTGCTGATTTTCCAGATGGATGTATCGTTTTCCCATTTATAAAGTATGTCAACATCAGTTGGTTCCAAAGCTCTTAATAGAATATTTTTCCCTTTCATAATATTATTCCTCCTTTAAAAACTAATTTTGCAGGTCCTTCAAGCCAGATATTTGTAAAACTATTTCCAGATTTTTTAAAACTAACTTTTAAATCCCCCCCAAGTGTTTTAATATAAAAATAATTTTCTGAATTAAATTTTAATGCTGCAGCGAGTGCTGATGCAGTTACTCCAGTTCCACAAGATAAAGTTTCATTTTCCACTCCTCTTTCATAAGTTCTAACAATAAGATTTTTATTATCTTTCTGTACAAAATTAACATTTGTGCCACCGATTTTCTTATAATTTTTTCCGAATCTTATTTTTTTCCCTTCGTCAAATACATTAACATTTTTTATGTCTTCAACAAATTTTACATGATGCGGAGAGCCGGTATTAATGAAAAATTCTTCATTTGAAAAATCAACATCTGAAACATCTT
>CAYLPA010000374.1:0-2776 GCA_964385385.1 uncultured Saprospiraceae bacterium
TTTAGTAAAAAGATATTCTGTTATCTTCAATATCAGAACTTTTTTCTAATGCTTGAAAAACCTGATTCAATATTCTGGATTCAAATGTTGTAGTCATTTGTGATTTATACATTGAATAGTCTTCCGTTTTTTGTGGTTCAACAAAACCATCAACTTGTACAATAAAAACGCCCTGTTCTCCTTTAATAGGTTCCGATAAAGCTCCTTTTTCCATAGAAAATAAACTACCGATAACATTTGGTTCAGGTCCATATTCTTGTAAAGAATAAGTTAAAAATGTAATCATATCCAAGGTATCAACTTTAGCATTAAACTCAGAAGCAAGCTTATAAATATCTTTAGTAGCACCTAATTTAGCATTAAATTCTTCAATAATCATTTCTGCTTTTTTATCTCTTCTAACCAAGACTTCAATATCTTTTTTCTTCTGTTCAAGTGTTGAAATTCCTTTTTCACGAATTTCTTTTAAAAGAGCAACAACAAATTTGTTTTCAAATTCAAAAATCTTTTCTGTTGACACATCTCCTACTTCTCTTTCTTCATTAAAAGCCCATTGAATCATTTCTCTAGGGCTTTCAATTCCAGGTATATTATTATCCATTTTCTTAACCCATTCTGCAATTCTTTTATTTAAACCTTGTTCAACTACAGAGTTTTCGAAGTCTTCTTCATTTTGGCTATTACTACTAAATTTGCTCGCTTTTCCCCATACAATATCATAAGTTTCTTTGCTGGGCTCGATATTAACATCAATCAAAGCAACACGAATTTTCTTAATAGGTGGTTGTTTACCTGTAATTTGTATAATATGGTATCCAAAATTAGTTTCCACAATTTCTAAATCACCAACATTTCCTCTTATGCAAAAATTATTAAAAGCAGGCACCATAGAGCCGTCTGCAAACCAATCCAAATCACCACTCTGTTCTTTTGCAGCAGGGTCATCAGAAATTGTAGATGCAAATTCGTTAAATTTCATCGGATTATATTTAATAACATTCAAAAGACTGTCGGCAAAAGCTTCGGCTTCTTCTTTTGTTTTAGTAACATTTTCGGCAGCACGCATTGCACCTTGATAAGCAATTAATATATGACTTGCTCTCATAGAATCAGGACGATACTGAACATCAATAAGCTTAGATAAATGATAAGCATTATCTTCAACATAAGGTCCTACAACAGTTCCTATTTCAGAATCAAACATTATTGAATCAATAAAAAGCGACAAAGTTCCTTCTTTCACCCAAGAGCTGTCGTATTGACTATCAGGAATTCTATTAACAAAATTTGCAATATCTTCAACTTTAACTTCTTGCAATTCATTATGAATATTTTTAACATTTCCTTCAATAATACTAATATCTTTTTCTGAAGCATTAACTTCAAATATCACATAATTAATGTTTCTTGTTTCTTCCTGTTCGTATTCATTTTTATGCTTTTCATAAAATTTTTCATAATCTTTATCGGTGATAACAGCCAAACTATCAGACATAGTATTATATCTTTGGGCAAAGAATCTAAACTTTACAGATTTATTTCTTGCTTCATATTCTCTTTCAACAAAAGCCTGAGGAACATAATATCCTTTTTTAATAAGATTATTGTATTTAGTGCTTAATCTATCTGCACGAATATAATCCTCAATACTTTGCCATTGTGTCCATTGCTTTTCAGCCATTTCTCTTTTTTCAGCATCTTCATCTTGTCTCATTTGCTTAACTGATAAAAGAAACTGACTAACACGTTCCTGATTAAATTGTCCTGTTTCGGGGTCAGTAAAATTCTGAATAATCACACTGTGAGGATTATTCCCAAAAACCATATCATCAAATTCTTCCTTGCTTATTGATGCTCCTATTGCTTCATCGTGAACTAATGCTAAACCCAACTCTTCATACTCTTTCCCCATTATAATATCTCTTTTCATATTAGTCCAGGTGCCTTCTTTGACCTGAAAAATATCTTCGGAGGAAAGGTTTTCTTGTCCTGTTTGCTGTTTTCTTAATTCTGCTTGTTCTTCTACTTTAAAAAGAAAATCATTATAAGAAACTTTTTCGCCGTCAATAACCGCAAGATTTGTTATTTTTCTGGAACCACTACCAGGTTTTATAAAATCACCTAAAACGAATGCTGCCAAAGCACCACCAATTATTATTACAAGTAATCCAGATCTTTTTCTAATATTTCCTATTACTGCCATTTTTGTATTTTTTTTAATAGTTTGCAAATGTACAATAGAAAGTTAAAAGAATAAAATTTAATTGAGAAATTTTTCAATATCCTTTATAATTAATAAGTTTTAGCTAACTTTGTATTATAATGATTAAATTTTTTGTTCGTTAAACATGTTCACAAGTCATTTATTTTGGATAATAAACAAAGATTTGCTTTAACAAAAACTTTAAAAAATGATACGATTATTTTGGATTTTTCTGCTTGGCTCATTTATGTTTTTAATAAACGCTGTGCAATGTCAGCCTTCCGGCACTTTAAAAATTGGAAAAGATAATTTCTATTTTGATAGGACTGAAGTAACAAATATTGGATGGCAGGAATTTCTTTACTACCAAAAAAATAAATTTGGAGAAAATAGTAAGGAATACACTAACAACTTTCCTGATACAATAATTTGGGCAAAAGCATACAAGGGTGAAAGATTTTTCAGCAATAGAAATAAATATAGCAAATTCCCTGTTGTTGGAGTTACTAAAACTCAAGCTGAAAATTATTGTAAATTCAGGTCGGAAGCAGTTACTAAAATCTATGGCAAAAA
>CAYLPA010000375.1:0-2771 GCA_964385385.1 uncultured Saprospiraceae bacterium
GAATCTTCAATATCAAAAGAATTATCAAAAGGTATTTCCTTTGCAAGATAATATTTAGCTTTTTCACTAATACACGATTGTTTTTTTTTAAGTGGCGGTTTATAACGAACAACAATAATAGAATTTTTCCTGCTGTCCTTAACAAATCTATCTATTTCATGCAACTGAATTCCGTCAACATCCGATAATGTTTGAGACACAGAATGAATTACATTTATTTTCCCTTTATTATTTTTACAAACTATTCCACAATGAGAAACATCATATTTTTCTTTAAGACTCTTAACTATAATATCGCTAACCAAACCAAAGCCATGTCGGAGAATTATATCACCATCTTGAAGTAAATTTATTTCTTCTTGGGAGAGAGAATATTGGGAATTAGAATGTTCCTTTTCGGAATAGAAAGAGTAGAAAAAAAGGAATAAGGCAACAATTACTATCAGGCTAATAATAACAATGAACTTTTTTTTCATTGTCAACCAATTAAATTATCATAATAAAAAATTTATACTATTGAACAACTTCATCCAGCAAAACACTATCTTCTTCTGTAACTAAATTTTCAAAATCTTCTTCTGTTTCTTCATTTTGCATAATCTCATCACCGGAAGAATCTTCTTTTCTCATATCAACCAACCACTTCCCATCTTGCAAAACCATGTTGATTTTTTCTTCTAAGCCGTCAGCTTTGTAAGTTACAATTGCAGTTTCACCATCAATAACGGCTTTAATATCTTCATAAACCGGTTCTTTGATTTCTTCATCTAATTCTTCACCTTCCATTTTGGTAAAACTTTCAATTAAATCAATCATTTTCCCTGTAGATTCAGTTCCATAAGTTTTTGCTTCAGCATATTCTTTTTTACTAATATGATTTAGGAATGTTTCTGCAACTTCTTCGGGAGTATCAACAGATTGTTTACAGGCACTAATTAATAAAATTGCTGTAAGAATAATTGCTGATTTTAATAAATTCTTCATATTTATTTTTTTTAAATTTTATAATTCTGCAATATAAAAATAATTTTCTTAAAAACAAAGATTTTTTAAAGAAAAAATACTTATTCAACAGGATATAACTTTCCTATTAAACAAGTATTTTTTTAAGATTTTAGTAAAAACTACAATAAATTTTAATTCATTGTTAAATAAAGGTATTATTCACCTTCAGTTTCTTCAACTACTTCTTCTTCTACCATTGCTTCTTCTTCAACAACTGCTTCTTCAACAACTGCTTCTTCAACAACTTCTTCTTCAACTACCTCTGTTTCTACTGCTTCTTCTTCTGCTTCTTCAGCATTTTCATTAGTGTTAGCACAAGCAACGAACATAAACATTGCGAATAACATTAAAGCTAATTTGAATAAATTTTTCATCGTTTAATTTTTGGTTTGTAAATTATTATTACGTTTTCTTTAATACAAAATACCAACTTTTTTTTCTATTATGCAAAAAAAAAATACAATTTTTATGAATTATTTATAACTTTATCACAATATATTATTTACATTCCTATTTTTTAAGCTATTACAATTTAATATTTTTTTAAAAAATAATGCAAAATTTTCAAATATTTATAAAATTTTTAGAACTTTCACTAAAAAAACCTTTGCCAGGTATTAATGCACAGCTATTAATTGCACCAAAAATTAACGTAAATCAAACATTAAAGAACAATAAAGAGCATGCTAAAAAAAGCAGCATTCTTATTCTTATTTATCCTGATGCTGGTGAGATAATGACTGTTCTTATTCAACGCCCAAAATATCATGGTGTTCATAGCGGTCAAATTTCTTTTCCGGGAGGAAAATTTGAAAAATGCGACAAAAACATAATTCAAACTGCATTGAGGGAGGCAAATGAAGAAATTGGAATTAATATTTCTGAAGTAGAAATTTTAGGAAATTTATCAGAGCTTTATATTCCACCCAGCAATTTTATTGTTACTCCTGTTGTTGCTTATACTAACATAAAACCTGAATTTAAAATTGACAAAAAAGAAGTTGTAGAAACTATTGAAATAAAATTATCAGAACTTCAAAACAAAAACACTGTTCAGAAAAAAACAATAGAGGTTAGAGGCACTAAAATGGAAGTCCCATGTTATTTTATTCAGGAAAAAATAATTTGGGGAGCAACAGCTATGATTATTAGCGAACTGTTAAAATTGTTAGATGTTTAATTTAAAAAAAATTATTGCAATATAATTTCATGTGTTATCTCTGATGATTTTAATAACATTGCAGTTACACCACAATATCTTTCCTGTGATAAATTTATTGCTTTTTCAATTTTATCAATAGGAAGATTTTCACCTTTAAAAGTATAAACTAAGTGTATTCTATTATAAATTTTGGGATGTTCTTCAGTAAGTTCTCCATCAACAGAAACATTAAAATATGTTGGTTCTACACGCATTTTTTTCAAAATTGAAATAACATCCATTCCTGTACAACCTGCTAATCCGGCTAATAATAATTTTTTTGGTGCTGCTCCTTTATTTTCTCCACCTACTTCTATTTCAGCATCCAAAATAATTTTATGAGAATTTATATCCGATTCAAAAGCCATTCCCCCAAGCCATTTACATTCAATATTATTTTTCATAGATTTACTTTTTTTGCAAAACTAATAATAAATATTAAAACGTAAACACAAGCTGGTTGAACTCGTTCTTAAATAATCTGATATTAATTAGAAATTAAATAATCTACTCACTGCACAACAACCTTCTCCACCCTGATAAAATCATCATTCCAGATTCGGAT
>CAYLPA010000376.1:0-2754 GCA_964385385.1 uncultured Saprospiraceae bacterium
TTAGAAAAATTTTAACGAAGCAGATTGTTTATAATATTTGTTCCTATAAGGTTTTCAGAGTTTTCCATATACTTCTTTAAATTTTCTCACATTATCTCAATAGTGCTTCAAAAATTTTCATCGTATATGAAAAACTCTGAAAATCTTGATGCAAAGTAATTAATAGAAGTCCCCTTAAGTTTATAATGTGTTTTGTAGTTTTTTTTAAATGATATTTTTATTAAATTTGCATTAAAATTTATATTATGAAAAAACTTTTTTTATTTATCAATATATGCATAATAACCTCCTCACTAAATTTTGTTAACGCTCAGGATTTACAGGCATATTTATCTTATTCTACATTTATGTCTCCTAAGGATGGTCCTTATGTCGAAACGTATTTATCAGTATTTGCAAGCACTGTTAAGTTTTTTAAAAATGACGATAACAAATTTCAAGGCAATTTAGAAGTTACAATGATTTTTAAACAGAATGATACTGTCGTTACTTTTAAAAAAATTAATTTAAAAGACGTAGTTGATGACACGAATAATATTGATTTAAACTTTCTTGACCAGCAACGCTTTATCCTTGCAAATGGTACTTATGATTTCGAAACCAAAATAGTTGACCTGAACAATAACACACCTCCAATAAAAAGCACTGAAAAAGTTTTTATTGATATCTCCTCCGACAAAATAAATTTTTCAGATATTGAACTTATTAAATCGTTTGAAAAAACAACAAAGCAGAATATTTTATCAAAAGCCGGCTATGATTTAATGCCTTATGTTTTTAATTATTTCCCCGAAAAAATTGATAAATTAATTTTCTATGCAGAGATATACAATGCCGACAAAGAAATTGGTAAAGATGAAAAATATCTTATTTCATTTTTTATTGAATCTTTTGAAACAGGAAATCTTTTGAAAGATTTAATGAAATATAAAAAAGAAACTGCCAACAAAGTAAATGTAGTTTTTAATGAATTTGATATTACAAAACTTCCTTCCGGAAATTACAATCTTGCAATAGAAGTTAGAAACAAGGAGAATAAATTATTATCATCAAAAAGATTGTTTTTCCAGAGAAGTAATCCTAATGTTCAGTTGGATTATAAAGATATTGAAACAATTGACCTGCAGAATACTTTTGTTTTGTTATTGAGAGACAAAGACACTTTGACAAACTATATTTATTCTTTAAAACCGATTTCAACAAAGACTGAAATAATTTTTGCTCAAAATCAGATAAAGAAAGGCGATATAAGCATGATGCAAAAATATTTTTTAAATTTTTGGATTTCAAGAAATAGTCTAAATCCTGAACAGGCGTGGAATAATTATTTTATTGAAGTTCAAAAAACTAATAAAGGATTTGGAACACAAATAAAAAATGGATATGAAACGGACCGTGGAAGAATTTATCTTCAATACGGACCTCCTAACACCATAGCGGAAAGATATAGAGAACCAAGTACGTATCCTTATGAAATTTGGCATTATTATAATGTAAGAAATCAAAGCAATTTGAAATTTGTTTTCTATAATCGCGATCTTGTTACTAATGATTTTGAATTATTACACTCAAATGCAATTGGGGAAGTTAATAATTATTCATGGCAGCTAATTATTTCTAAAAGAGACACTCAATCGCATAGTATTGATGATACAAAAGGAATTGACCACTGGGGCGGCAAAGCAAATGAATATTATAATAATCCACGATAGTAAAAATATTATAAAATAATTTTTATCAGATTTTTGTTGAAAAATCAAATAAGTACTTATCTTAGTCAAATATTATTAATTGAATGAAAGTAGCAATAGTTATATTAAATTGGAACGGGAAAAGTTTTCTTGAAAAATATTTACCTTTTGCTATTAGATATAATGCAGATTATTCCGAAATAATTATTGCCGATAATGATTCTTCTGACGATTCGGTGGACTTTCTAAAAAAGAACTATCCTGATTTAAGAATTATAATTAACAAAGAAAATGGGGGGTTTGCTAAGGGTTATAACGATGCATTATCTAAGGTTGATGCCGAATATTATGTTCTTCTGAATTCAGATATTGAAGTAACAGAAAACTGGATTGAACCCGTTATTGAATTAATGGATTCAGACAAATCTATTGCAGCCTGCCAACCAAAACTTCGTTCATATTTTGAGAGAAATAAATTTGAATATGCAGGAGCAGCAGGAGGATTCATAAGTAAATACGGATACCCATTTTGTCAGGGAAGATTATTTCAGTCTCTCGAGGAAGACAAAGGGCAGTATGATGAAGTGAAAGAAGTGTTTTGGGCAACAGGTGCTTGTATGTTTGTCAGAGCAGAACTCTATCATAAATTCGGTGGTTTGGATAATGATTTCTTTGCACACATGGAAGAAATTGATTTTTGCTGGAGATTGAAAAACGAAGGTTATAAAATTATGTATTGTCCCAATTCCATGGTCTTTCATGTTGGTGGCGGAACCCTACCCAAACAATCTTTTAGGAAAACTTATCTAAATTTCAGAAATAACTTTATATTACTCTATAAAAATCTACCTTCAAAACTTTTGTTCAAAGTCTTTTTTATCAGACTTTTTCTTGATGGAATTGCAGCATTGAAATTTTTGGCAGAAGGTGGATTTAAAGATTTCTGGGCAGTTGTAAGAGCACACCTTTCATTTTACCGAACTCTAAATAAAACAAAAGCAAAACGAAAACTTCTTAAACAAAATGAAGTTAGCCAAATCTATAATGGAAGCGTTGTGCTTGA
>CAYLPA010000377.1:0-2743 GCA_964385385.1 uncultured Saprospiraceae bacterium
CACTTTTGTGGAATCGTCGTAAACGGGATCTAAGAATATTTTTCTATCTTCCATTCAATATTTTTCAGTCTTTTTGATAATATATATAGTGTTTCTAATATTTCCGTTTCACTTGGTAACTCTCCATAAACTAATTTGTTAAAAATAGAAAAGTAAGTTGTTTTTAACTTATTCCAAACTTCTTCACTCTCTTTAAAAATAATTGCTTTGGTAGGATGATTTTGCAACCATTCATTATCACTCTTGAAACTCAGCATATCATCATTTGCAACTCTGAGTAATAGTTCTTCAAATTCAGTTGTTTTAAAAAAGTGTACAATCTCTTTGTCTTTTAACATTCTATTCAAATCGTAAATGTGTCTGATTTTATTATTTAAGTCTTCTATCGGGTATTTTGAATATGAAAATCGAACTAAACTCATAATTTTCTCGCAAAATGTCCTTTTAGGACTTAACACATTTACTTCAAAAGGATTTAAATCATATTTATCTGCAATTTCTTTTTGATTTGATTCTAAAATCATCTCATAAATTAACGAATTTACTTCTCCCGTTTGAAAAGGCTCAAAACTCCCAAGCCAAGTAGCTTCAAGTATTAGATTATCCCCTATTTGTCCAAATAATCCGTCAAATATCTTCGGATAATTATGGGCAGTTTTTCTTATCATTCCTTTTTTGTTGGTTAATCCTTGAATCTCAATTTCAGGAATGATTTTGCTAACAACTTTTGTAATCTTTTTTAATTTGTTTTTCAGTTGATTGCTGCTTTCATCACTCTGATTTAAAAGTAGAATATCAATATCTTCCGAAAACCTTTCAATTAAATGATTGCATTTTTCTAATGCTGTTCCACCTTTAAAAATGCAGGATTTCCCAATTTCATTATCAAAAATAGAATACAATACAAAAGTTACCCAATAATCTTTTTCAATATAGATTTCTGGAATCTTTTTCAGCTGTGATGTTGCAATTATTGAATCTCTAAATAATTCTTTGTTTTCGTGTAGCTTCATTTAATATTCCATTTTTCAACAGTTGGTAAAAGTTCTTTTGTTATTCCTAATTTGTATTCGGATAAAGGATTAAGGCTATTTTCTAAACTCTTAGTTTCAATATTCTTATTTATTTCTTCCATTAAAGCTCCAATAAAAGCTATAACTCTTGGTGGATATGAAATAGCAATTTTTATAAGTTTGTTTGTTTGTTTAGCGTTTAACTTATTCAAGTTATTTATAAAAATGTTTATTGCTGATTCCCTATCTAAATCGGGTATTTTTTTGAAGTCTTTTAATGCGTCAAGAATTTCAAGAAATTTATAATTTTTGTCTGTAACTTCCACATAACTCTTTACAGCATTTGCTTTGATATTACCTTTCGATATATATATTCGTTTTTCCCGACTTGCTATACTTATTTCTTTGGGAATTTGAGTAGTTAATCCCATATTGTTATATAAAAGCAAGCCTGTAATGTAGGCAATTCGTTTTCCGTTTTTAAACAGATAGGGTGTGATGATTTTTTCTTCGTCGGGTTTTAATTCTCCAAAAACAGTTTGTTTAGGTTTGTAAAAAACTCCTGTTGAAATTCGTTTAATTATTCCTTTTTTTATTAAGCGTTCTATAGCTTTTGATGTAGCGGAATATTCTTCCTTTTTTATTGTAAGATCTTTGTAAGTAAAAGTATTACCTTTTTCAATTTTACTAATTTTCTCTTCTATTTTCTTTGCAATATTCATATTTGCAAATATATGATATTTTTAACAACTGTCAAGTAAAACGAACAGAATACATGACATTATTTCATGTTTATTAATGACGCCCAACATAATAGTGATTTAAGCGAAATTCAAATATACGCAAAAAAAATTATATTGTGCAAATAACTTAAGGGGTATTCTATAAATTGGATTTATGATTGGAGTTGTATTTTTAAGGTATTTTTTCAGACAATTTCTTATAATCATAATAAACTTAAAGTATAAAAAAACAGCCATCACGTTAATAACAGCTTTCTTTTCTTTGCGGTCCGATTCCGACACTATAGTCAGAATTTCGACATTCCACTTTTTGTGGAATCGTCGTAAACGGGACCTAAGAATATTTTTCTATAAACTGCTGCAAACGAACCCTATTTAGATTTTTTAGTTTTCGCTCCAAAATTATTGCTTCTGATCTACTTTCCTTATTCAATGCTATAACTAAATTCCATGGACGATATGGTTTTGTTGAGCTAACATAGCCACTATTATGTCGCAATAACCTTTCTTCTACATTGTTTGCTTGTCCAATGTAATATTTATCAAAATTTACACTATTCAGAATATATACAAAAAACATAAACTTAAAGTATACAAAAAAAGCCATCACTTTAGTGACGGCTTTCTAACATTAAAAGCGGTCCGGACGGGACTCGAACCCGCGACCCCGTGCGTGACAGGCACGTATTCTAACCAAACTGAACTACCGAACCATTATTTAAAAGAACTTCCTTTTAAAAGTCCTGCAAAATTACTTTAATTTTATTATTCTCCAAAATTATTTTCACTTAATTTTTTATTTCTTTATCACTAATTTTAATCCTTAATAATAATAAAAATTAAGCAACCTTTTTATAACTTTATTTGTCTATAAAATGATATTGTTAGTTTAGAAAATAGTATTTTTGCACAAAAGGAAGAGAATTATTATTGACACAAATAACTTATATGATATTTCCATATTTTTTTCAATATAGATATTTACCT
>CAYLPA010000378.1:0-2733 GCA_964385385.1 uncultured Saprospiraceae bacterium
ATTGCTGCACTAAAACCATAAATTTGTGCTTCGCCTGTGTTAACAACGGCTTCAACTTTGCTTAAAGTTCCATCATACATAATTGAATCTTTTCCATCAAACAGAAAATCTCTTCTTACCATGGCATCAATAAGATAAGTATAGAAAGCACTAATTTCAATTTGAGCTTTATCATTTATATTTTTTATAATTCCAAAATCTAAGTTGTAAGCATATTCAGGTTTTAAGTTTTCGTTTGGCACAACAACATTTCCCGGCTCCGAATCAAATACTTTTGCAACATCATCAATGTTTGGAGCACGGAAACCTGACGATAAATTAAGATTAATCTGCCAGCTTTTGTATGGATGATAAACAAGTCCCAAACTTCCGTTTAACGCGCCTGTATTAATTTCAATTTCGTTAAAAGGAAAATCATAGAAATCATCACTAAATTCCGACTTCATAAGAACCCTGTTATAGCGTAATCCTGAAATTAAAATTAATTTTTTGTTAATAAAGTATTTATAATTTAGATAGACTGCAAAAGAAGAATATTTGTTTCCTTTGTCGGGATATCTGCTAGCAATAGGAATTACAATATCATTAGAAATATTTTTTTGTTCGCCTTTCGATGTAACATTATTATGAACTGCTTCAAATCCGTAAAATAATATGTTTTTGTTTCGGATTTTCTTATTGAAATCAAGATTCAAAGAATACACATCAACTTTTTCAGTTCTTATTTTTAATTTTTCACTTTCAAATTTTCTGTTGTAGCGACTTTCTTCAAGATTTTGAACCGCAAGAGTTATTTTAATTTCATCATAAATTTTTGAAGTATCCTTATAATTAATATTCAACGTATTCATCATCCATTTTTGGGGTCCGTAATACCATTCTGCATATTTTAGAGTATCGTCTGAATATTGAGTTAAACGATCGTAACGCGGAATATTGGATGATGTAGAATAATGAAAACCATAATTGATATCTAAATATTCATTAGGGCGGAATCTTATTTTTTGCATTAAGTTTAATTGTTCATATCCTGTATATCGTTGAACACTTTGGTTTTCATTATTTAGAATAACATCTTTTCCATTATAGACATCAACAAATTCGGGTCTTTTTCCAAAGTCATGATAATCTTTATTGAATATCTTCCCTGATTGAAGGTCATCAAAATCGCTATAAGTTGCACTTGTTAAATATGCCCAATTCTTAAAACCAATATTTAAATCAATATGCCCGATTTTTTCATTGTTAGCAGTTGAATATCTTGTCATGATATCCGAAGAAATAATCATCTTATCTTTATGCGATGGTATTGCCTGTTTAGTTTGAAAATCCATGACACCACCCAAAGCATCACTTCCGTATATAACAGAGCCGGGTCCAAATAAAACTTCAGTTCTTTCAAGAATGTTTGGGTCGAGCGAAATAACATTTTGCAGATTTCCATTTCGGTAAATTGCA
This sequence comes from uncultured Saprospiraceae bacterium, assembly GCA_964385385.1. Taxonomy (GTDB): domain Bacteria; phylum Bacteroidota; class Bacteroidia; order Bacteroidales; family CAYLPA01; genus CAYLPA01. The sequence goes on from CAYLPA010000378.1 coordinate 1,459, forward strand.
TTATTCATTCTGACACCATCAATAACAAGCAAAACAGAATTAGCAGCAAAACCACGCAGCATAGGGCTTCCACCACCTAATTGACTTTTCTGAACAAACACTTCCTTTGAAATTGCTAAGACATCCGCAGCAGTTTGGGGATTATTTATTATAGCTTCTTTATTAGAAATTGATATGATTTTGTTTGGAATTTCAGAACGTTTTTCTTTAATCTTATTAACCGATAAAACAGGTCCTTCAAGAGTTATTATTTCATCTTCAAGAAATACTTTATAATTGTTTTTTGCAAGTTCATTTTTCGTGATAATTGAAATCTTGTAAGAAATGTGTTTAAAATTCAAAGTATCATTATCATTGAAATTAAAAATAAAAACCTGCCCTTTGCTGTTCGTTATCGCTGTTACAGTTTTTTGAGAATTATAAACGTAAACATTACTAATTGGTTTTTGATTAGATTTATCAATAACATAAACAGTTTGGGAGTAAGTGTATGATGCTATGAAGATAAAAAATAATAGAATAATTGTCTTTTTCATCAAATTGTTTTTGGATTTAATTTGCCTGTTCGTAACAAATGTTTAATAAAATATCTTTCGAAAATAACATGAAATATATTTACAAAAATTATATATTAAAATTTGCTGAAACTAACAAAAATTATTCCGAATTTCATTTTTAAGAAAAAATATTCCGAATTTCTTAATACTGATTCTAATTTTTCACAAATCTCCCTCTTGTAAACCTTTGTTCTTTTTTATTCACTAATTTATAAATATAAATTCCCTTTTTAAAATCAGCAACTGTAAAACTTAGTTGATTAGATTTTATATTTGTTTGGTTATAGATTTGTTTTCCGGTAATATCAAAAACAAATAATTCAAAACTTGAATTATCTTCATTTTCAAACTTAATTGTTAAAACATCCTGAGCAGGATTGGGGAAACATTCACTTTTTATATATTCATAACTAATTTCTTCTATTCCTTCACTCACATCTACAAAATGTAAATTATCAAACATTAATCCGTCTTTATTAGTTTGAATACTATCACTAATAAAAGTAAATTTATATAAAACAGTATCTCCAAATTGTATATTAAATACAGGTCCTAAAACAGCAAGATGTGTGTAGAAATATTTCCATTTACCTGAATTCCCTGACAATATAGGTTTTTCTGGAGAACCATTTGAAGGGTTCCATGTCCAATATAGGTTATAAGCAGTATCAATAAGTATTGAATCATTTAACAAATCAATCCAGGAAATTCCATTATC
>CAYLPA010000379.1:0-2716 GCA_964385385.1 uncultured Saprospiraceae bacterium
TTCCGTCAATAAACCATTCAATGCGATTTTAGAGAGTTGGTTTACTCAAAAATTTGGTTACAATTCAGGCAGTAAAAATAATAAAATAATTGTTACAATTAATGATATAAATACTTCTGATAGAAGACAAAGAGGTATTGTATCCTTTCCTTGGTCTCATATATTAGAGATGAATGTTGGAGTTGAATTGCAAGTAAATGAAAGTAATTATCAAGAATCATTCAGTGTAAACAAAGATTTCAGTATACACGGTGGTTCTCAACCAGATGACATTGAATATAATGTTCATTCCTTTCTTCAGTCAATGGTTGTTTCAATTGATGAGTTTGTATCTCTGAAACTAATGTTTGAAGATCCAATTGGCTATTTAAACCAAGATTTTGTATCTTCGAGCAAAGGTGTAGAATTGAAATCAAAAGTATTGGATTTTATTGATGTGTTGTTAGTAGAAAGTCTCCTATTGAAAACTAGCCTTGAAAGAAATTCAATTAACCTTACTGAATTTAAAAACGAGAATTATTTAACAATTAATTTTTCAAAAGATGTTATATATAATACTCGTCAATCTGATAAGTATGAAGTAGCAAAAATCCAGTTTGATGAATTATTAAGAAAAATTTTATCTCCCCTTAATGACAACATAAGTGATCCAACACTTTTTTATGGTTATAACATTGTTGTAACAACTTATATTCAAGATTTTTTAAATAAAGACGAAACTCTGAAAAAAATGGAGTATAGATTCCTGATTCCTCAAGAAATAGTAAAAAAATACAAAGATAAAGATATTACTGGGCAAGAACTTATTGATGGTTCAATTATTTTAATGAATGATGAAAGGATTAAGTTAGATTTGAATTAGAAATAATCCAATTTTAATTTCCATTTACAATGTAATAGGAGAAAACTTGGAAACAGAAAACAAAGCACAAAAAACAATGCATCCAAAATGGAAAAAATACAGCACTTTTTTTCAAGCTCATTCATTCATTTACAGGATTGAAAATGATAAAGCATTTATTAAAGAAGGAGAATTTGAAAATGAGTATGATTTTTATACGAATGAGAAAATTAATGATTTGATCGAAAACTCAGGTAAAGATTTCATTGAAAAAAGTTTCATTTATTTTAACAACAGTTCACAAAAAATTAAAACAACTAAAAAATTCCAATTCCGAAATTGTATAATTATTGGCAAAATCTCAGATTCAGAATTTGTTAATCTATCCTTTTTTCAATCTACGATTGATATGAATTTTGAGTTATGTCATTTTAATATTCTTTCTGAAAATAAAATCGGTGAATGTCTTTCATTTAGTAACTGTATTTTGTGGAATTTGCATTTCAATTTCTGTAAATTCGTAAATGAAGTTAATTTTTCACACTGTAAAGATTCTGATAAATTATCATTTACTAATTGCTCGAATACTAAAGGAAAATTAGAAGGAGATAATATAAATGTTAACAAAATATCAATACGAAGCTGTGAATTTGAAAGAATATCAATTTCTACACAGCCAATAAAACCTATCAGCGATTTAAAAATTCTTGATTTTGATGATACAAAAATTGAAGATTTTTCAATATTAAATACAGATATTGATTCTTTATACTTCTCAGTTTGTGAAATAGATAAATTTTTATGTCGTGGTTCAATAGATACTTTAGTTTTCGATTCATCTATTCTGAATGATAGTTTTATTCTTACTTTACCTGAACATTTTTTTAAGAATCCTTTTATAATAAACAAAATAAAAATGCTTCACTGTAAGATTAATTTACCATTGAGTTTTGAAAAATTTAAGGGTATTATATTAGATCTTTCAGAAAATTCTTTTAATGATGAGTTATATATCAGTTTTGATTCGAAGAATTTAACACAGGAAAAACAAATTGGTTCCTCTCATTATGATCACAATATTTTAGTTCTAAATCATTCTATACTAAATAAAATCACAAATATTGATACAACTAATATCGACAAAGTTTTTTTATTAAATACAAAAATAAAAGATCATTTATATATAACTCCCAATGATTTCACATTAATAAAAAATAAATTCGACCATACTGGTTTTGTTAAAGATGATGATAAAAAGAAAATATTGAAAAACAAGAGAGATCAAGCCAAATTATTATGTGATTCTTACAAAAAAAATGATGAAATTGAGAATGAAGATTTAGCTTGGGTTGAATTTATGAAAATATCAGGTAAGCTATCTAAATGGCCTATTAAATTAATTTATAGTTTATTCTATAGTTCTGGAAAATTCGGAACAAAACCAGAAGATATTGTATCACGAATTTTAATTATCTTGATTCTCTGTGCAACATTTTATGGTTTATTTGATAAATTTTGTTTAGGTTTTATTAATACTAAAGACGTTATGTTTAATCAAGAGATTGGTTCAATTTGGAATTACCTCTATTTCAGTGTTGTAACCTTTTTAACAATAGGTTATGGAGATATTTCACCTTTACATTGGCTCGCAAGAACTATTGCTGGAATTGAAGGTTTTTTGGGTGTTTTCTTTATTGCATATCTCACAATATCAATCTTTAGAAAATTTACACGAAACTAAGTGTGCAATGATACAAAATGAAGGAGAAAAGTTTTATAGAATGCTTAGAAGTAATTTGGGATTTGCCTGTAACACACAGCTCCACAGCCAAGCGAGAAGAGAAGCAAGATGAGCGTGGCAGCTGCCAAACATTA
>CAYLPA010000380.1:0-2707 GCA_964385385.1 uncultured Saprospiraceae bacterium
CTTGCTGACTGGGGAAGAAAAGAAATCATAATTGCAGAAAAAGAAATGCCTGGATTGATATCAATCCGAAAAAAATATTCAACAGAAAAACCTTTGAAAGGTGCAAGAATTACAGGTTCTCTACACATGACAATTCAAACTGCTGTATTAATTGAAACTTTAGTAGAACTTGGAGCAAACGTAAGATGGGCTGGATGTAATATATTTTCAACACAAGACCATGCTGCTGCTGCTGTTGTCAGAGATTCACATATACCTGTTTTTGCATGGAAAGGCGAAACTCTTCCTGAATATTGGTGGTGTTTAAACCAAGCAATGACTTTCCCTGATGGAAAAGGTCCTAACCTAATTGTTGACGATGGCGGTGACGCTACTTTAATTATGCACAAAGGTTATGAAATTGAAAAAGACCCATCATTGTTAGATGCAAAAGCTGAAAATGAAGAAGAAGCCGCAATTCTTAGCCAACTTAAAGAAACTTATGTTGAAGATACTAAAAAATGGCAGAAAGTTGTAAAAGAATGCAAAGGTACTTCCGAAGAAACAACCACAGGAGTTCATCGTTTATATCAAATGATGACTAAAGGAAGATTGTTAGTACCTGCCATTAATGTTAATGATTCAGTTACAAAATCAAAATTCGACAATCTCTATGGTTGCCGCGAATCTCTTGCCGATGGTATTAAAAGAGCTACCGATGTTATGATTGCCGGAAAAGTTGTTGTTGTTTTAGGTTATGGTGATGTTGGCAAAGGATGTGCAACATCTATGAAATCATATGGTGCTAGAGTGATTGTTACTGAAATTGACCCAATCTGTGCATTGCAAGCTGCAATGGAAGGATATGAAGTTGTAACTTTAGAAGATGCTCTTCCTGAAGGAAATATTTTTGTTACTACAACAGGAAATAAAGATGTTATTACTGCAAAACAAATGTCTCAAATGAACGACCAAGCTATTGTTTGTAATATCGGGCATTTTGATAATGAAATTCAGGTTTCCAAACTCGAAAACTGGAAAGGCATTGTTAAAACAAATATTAAACCTCAAGTTGATAAATACACTTTTGAAACCGGAAATTCTATTTACCTATTAGCTGAAGGCAGACTTGTAAATCTTGGTTGTGCTACAGGGCATCCTTCATTTGTAATGAGTAATTCATTTTCAAATCAAACACTTGCTCAAATTGAATTGTGGCAAAATGTTTTAAAAGTTGATGTTTATCGCCTGCCAAAACATCTTGACGAAGAAGTTGCAAGATTACATCTTGAACAAATTGGTGTTAAGCTAACAAAAATGACATCAGAACAAGCTGAATATATTGGTTATCCTGCTGAAGGTCCATACAAACCTGATCATTACAGATACTAAATAATAATTTCCAATCAAGTATTGAGAATTTCGAAGGCTAATTTTTTAGAATAATTTTCTAATTAAATACGTGCAACATATTGCCATCAAAAGTTGTACGATATTGTTTTAATGGAATTGTAGAAGGTCCGTTTACAACAGAGCCGTCAATTATCAAATAACGCGACATACAACAGGAATCAATAACTGTTAAGCCGGAAGACTCCACTTCAATTATTGCATCATCATCATCAGGGTCATAGGGGCAGGTTCGTTCAAAAGCAACAAAATCTTCAACAGAATTTCGATAAACAAGAATTCCTTTGAAACCACCGGTTAAGTATACCCATCCACCTACAGTGTTCAGCTCTATGTACATAGTTGAACTAACATCCACATAAAAATCCACATAAACATTAGGAATTGTGGGGTGTTCTTCTTTTTTACAGAAAGAAAAAAGTAAGAGGCCGCAAAATAAAACTGATAATATTAAAGTTAAATATTTATTAGTGTTTTTCATTGTTTTAAATAAATGCTTTTAATAAACGCTTTTGTAAAATTAATATTTTTTATGTTTACAAAATAATTTCTAATTCAATTTTGCGAAATTATTTCAAATATATTACTTTAGTCGAAAATTAAAAATTTCTTATTTCATTATGAACAAATCAAAATATATTGTTATTTTATTTTTTTTCCTTTCTCTTATAATATTTGGATGTTCTTCATTAAAAAAAGACATGAGACAAGAAAAACACAGGCGTAAAGAACTTGAAACTATTGTGAAGGACAGAGATAAAAAAGCAGAAAAAGCTTATGAAGAAGCCGTTAAAAGACAATACGAAATACAAACAAAAGAAACCCAAAAAAGAATTGATTATCTCGAAAAGCAGTCAAATATATATAATGGAGTAAAAAAAGAATTCTTCCTTAAAAGATGGTTTTCAAAAAAGAAAATTAATAACAAACAAAAAAAACCCGAAAACATTCAATTATAATTAAATTTTTATATATATTTGAACTTTTAAAATTGCAAATTTTAGGTGTTATAAAATAAGTATAAACTTACTTAATCTTAACATACGATTTATTAGGATTAATAAACAAGTTTTGCGAATTCTTGAATGTGAAAAAATTTGTATCATTCAGCAAACAATAAATTCTCAGAAAGATGAAATTAAGTAATAAAACTTTTATTATATTATTTTTCTCTTTTCTTTTGGTTTTTGGCAGTTGTGCTACCACCACCGTTAAAAGAGGTAAAGGAAAAAAAACAATAATGAAGAAACAACATTCAAAAGCAAAAAAAGCAAGGAAAACATATAATCATAGTAATTGAAAAAATTATCACATTATT
>CAYLPA010000381.1:0-2698 GCA_964385385.1 uncultured Saprospiraceae bacterium
AAAAATAAATGTTACAATTTATTATCAAGCGTTTGTTTTATGGAGTTCTTGTATTATTTGGCGTAATAACAATATTGTTTTTGCTCTTTAATGTTTTACCCGGCGACCCCGCAAGAATGATGCTCGGACAACGTGCCGATATTGCATCCATCGAAGCTATTAACAAAGATCTTGGACGTGACAAACCAATGCTTACGCAATATTTTAACTATCTGAATGATATATCCCCAATTTCGTTTCACAATATTGCTGATAAAGAAAATTACTGGTATTTAGACAAAACAAAATATTCTCCGTTTTTATCATTATTTGCAACAGGGAAAAATAAAGTTGTAGTTCTTAAAAAACCTTATTTGCGGCGTTCGTACCAAAGCAAACGAAAGGTCTCAAAAGTTTTATCAGAAGCATTTCCTAAAACAGCTTTGTTAGCTACTGTTGCAATTGCTATTGCTATATTTTTTGGTGTTATCATCGGAATTATTTCGGCAATAAAAAAAGGTGGAATATTTGATAAAGTTTCACTGGTGTTTTCTGTTTTTGGAATGTCATTGCCTTCGTTTTTTGCAGCGATACTTATTGCCTGGATATTTGCATTTCTTCTTGCAAAATTTACCGGTTTAAACATGGTTGGAAGTTTATATTCTGTTGATGATTTAGGAAGAGGAGAATACCTTGATTTGAAGAATTTAATTTTGCCCGCAATAACTCTTGGCATAAGACCACTGGCAATTGTTATTGAATTAACAAAAAGCTCTTTACTTGATGTTTTATCTCAGGACTATATTCGAACAGCACGGGCAAAGGGATTAAACTTTTATAAAGTAATAACAAAACATGCTATGAAAAATGCTATGAATCCTGTGATTACTGCAATTTCAGGATGGTTTGCATCGCTTATGGCAGGTGCTGTTTTTGTAGAATATGTTTTCGATTGGAAAGGAATTGGAGTTGTTATAGTTGAAGCTCTTAACAAATATGATTTCCCCGTTGTGATGGGGGCTGTTTTGTTAATTTCAATAATTCTTATTATTATCAACATTTTGGTTGATATTATTTATGGTTTTTTAGACCCGAGAGTTAGGGTTATTTAATTTATTAAAAAAAATATTATTATGAGAAAAAAAATAGTTGCAGGTAACTGGAAAATGAATAAAACTTTTCAGGAAGCCGATGATTTGTTATTTGAAATCAAAGAAATGTTAAATAAACAAAATCCCGAAGATGTTCAAGTTATTGTTTGTCCACCTACTCTTTATCTTGAACTTGCAAATGATATTTCTTTTGAAAGCAATTTCTTTGTAGGTGCTCAGAATGTTAACGACAATGAATCGGGAGCATACACAGGAGAAATATCTGCTCCGATGTTGAAATCAATGGATATTGAATATTGCATTATTGGACATTCCGAAAGAAGAAAACATTTTGGTGAAACAAATCAAATGCTTAAAGATAAAGTGAAAAAAGCTCTGGAAAATGAGATTATTCCGATATTTTGTTGTGGCGAACTTTTACCCGAAAGACAAGCTGAGAATCATTTTAATATCGTGGAAAAACAATTAGTAGAATCTTTGTTTTCTTTAGATGATTATGATTTCAGCAAAGTTATAATTGCTTATGAGCCTATTTGGGCAATTGGGACAGGTGTAACTGCAAGTCCACAACAAGCACAGGAAATGCATGAACACATCCGAAAATTAATTGCCGGAAAATATGGAAAAGAAATTGCCGACGAAACAACAATTTTATATGGTGGCAGTTGCAATGCAAAAAATGCCAAAGATTTGTTTGAAAATCCTGATGTTGATGGTGGATTAATTGGCGGTGCTTCGCTAAAAGCTGTTGATTTTATTAAAATTGCGAATTCTTTTTAATATTAAAATTCAAAAATGAATTATATTGAAATAACATTTGAAATTTCTCCTGTTAATCCGGGTGTTGAAATATTAAGTGCCCAATTATCAGAAATCGATTTTGAGAGTTTTGTTGAAACCGACGACGGATTACTTGCTTATATTCCTGAAGAAAAATACGAAGAAAAAAAGCTAAAAGATTTACAATTATTAAATTCTGATGAATTTAGGATTTCTTACAATTCTAAAATTATTAAAAACCAAAATTGGAATAAACTCTGGGAAAGCAATTTTAAGCCGATAATTATTGCAGAAAGATGTGGTGTTCGGGCTTCATTTCACCCAGAATTTAAAAACACTGAACAAGAAATAATAATAAATCCGCAAATGTCATTCGGAACAGCCCACCACGAAACCACTGCCATGATGATTGAATTAATGCTTGATATGAAATTCAAAGGAAAATCTGTTTTGGATTTTGGTTGTGGAACAAGCGTGCTTTCAATACTTGCTGCAAAACTCGGTGCTGAAAATATTACTGCTGTTGATAATGATGAATGGGCTTATGAAAATTCGTTGGAAAACATAAAATTGAATAATATTGAAAACATTAATGTTTTTTATGGAGATTCTCAGATATTGAAAAATAAAAAATTCAACATAATTATTGCAAACATCAACAGGAATATTTTAATAAAAAGTATTTCTGATTTAAATAGTTCTCTTTCCGAAAATGGAATGTTAATGATGAGTGGTTTTTATGAAGATGACATAAAAAAAATTCGGAAAGAAACAGAAAAATTCAATTTGAAGTTTGTTGATTTTATTGTGAAAAACAAGTGGGCAGC
>CAYLPA010000382.1:0-2673 GCA_964385385.1 uncultured Saprospiraceae bacterium
TCTTCAAAACTATATGTAAAGGGAGTTCGTTCAACTCCCTTTTTTTTGTGCTTAACCTTTAAAGGATTTCCTTCATTTCTTCTTAAGAATTAATCCTTTAAAGGTTTCTCTCAACATTTACTTAACCTTAAGATTGCTAATAGTCAGAAATTTTGCGAGAAGCGATCTCAAGGTTTATGTATTCTTGTTACTATTCTAACTTGTCATCGCAAGGTTTCTAACATAGAAATCCTTACAAAGCAATCTTTTCACTTTAACCAAAATTAAAAAACTTTACATAAATCAAATATTATTATAATTGCAGATATATATTATTTTTAATCAGAATCTAAATGGGATATACTACATTTGTCGTATACAACCCCAAATTGATAGGTATTCGCGACAAAATTGACGGAAACACAAACATTATAAGAAAGGATTTGATAAATGAAAAAAAGAAAGACTGAATTTGTAAAGTGGTTTGGACCTTTACTTGATGCCTTACGAGAATTGGGAGATTCTGGTAAACCCAAAGAAGTCTCGGTAAAAATTGCTGAAACTCTTAAAATTTCTGATGATATTTTAAATGAAACTACGGCTAAACTTGGTTTACCAAAATTTCATAACCAAGTTGCTTGGGCTAGACAATACTTAGTTTGGGAAGGCCTGTTAGATTCTTCGAAATATGGTACTTGGAAATTAACTCCAAAAGGTAAAACGACTTATTTAACAGAAGATGAATCTTATGAGATTTTTAAAAAATGGGTAAAAATTCATCAAAAAGCACGTAAAGAGAAAAAATATAAACAAAATTCTGAAGAAGATATAGATGAAAACCATCCCAATGATGAACAAGTTGCATCAATTGATTTGCTTGAGGTTTTACAAAGTCTTTCTCCAAATGGATTTGAAAAAATTTGTAAAGAATTACTTCGAGAATCTGGATTTGAATCAGTAGAAGTTACGGGTAAATCTCATGACGGAGGAATCGATGGATATGGAACTTTAGAAATAAATCCTTTCGTAAGTTTTAAAGTTTTGTTTCAATGTAAAAGATATAAAGGATCAGTTTCAAGAGCTCAAGTAGGAGATTTTCGTAATGCGATGATTGGTAGAGCAGAAAAAGGAATAATAATTACTACAGGTACTTTTTCATCATATGCAATTCGGGAAGCCAACAGAGATGGAGCTCCTCAAGTTGAGTTAGTTGATGGCGAAAAACTTGTTGAAATGTTCAAAAAAGTAGAACTTGGATTAAAACCAAAAACTGTTTATGAAGTTAATATTTCTTACTTCGAAAATTTCATGTAAATCCTTTCCTATAACAAGCGTATCGCTTAATAAATTATGAATTATAAATTATGAGTGTGAAAAGTGAAATCGTCATCCTGAACGAAGACAAAGGAGAAATTATGAAATTTTCAAGATCATTGATCATTAGAGTAATTTTATTTGCAATTATTTGTATTGTTATTGTAGGAATTTTACCGACACGAACACAAGTTTATCTTGAAGGAAAAGACTCTGAAAAAGGTATAGAAACATTCAATTTTTATGCGGAAATATCAGATAGTATTTTTTATGGAGATTTTGGTAATACAATACCTAAAAGCATCGAAGGTTTTGATTTTGCAAAACTACAAGAATTGGGTACAGGTATAAATTTTGATTTTAATGAGACGATAGAACTCATTAAAAAACCTTTTGGAAGTGCCTGGATCACACATGCCTTGGGATTGACAGTAAATAGTCTGGTTAAACAGCTTGCAGAAACAATAATTAACGCGAAAATTTCTAATATACTCTATTCAACAATTCTATCATGCATTGGAATATTAATAATATTTTTATTATTTATTTTAATATTTCCCGTAAAATTTATGAAAATCGAAAAAGAGAAATTGCTGACTGAACCGATAAAACCTGCCTGGTTCGCAACGATCCTTTCCGGTTTAAACATTATCTTATTAGCATTACTACTTGGTATAATAACCTACATGATAGTAATTTCAATTCCAATGAGTATAAAATTTATTTCAGCTCCGCCAATTGCGAATTTTGGTCAAATATATTTTGGAATAACGTTCTATGTTACAACACTCGTTTTCCTGTTTGGAATTGTATTTTCGATCTTTCTCTTATTTTACTTTTTTAGAACAAAACAAACAGCAATAAGAAAATTCTATTCCCTTATCTTGATAATTCCAATTATTGCTCTGGGTTATAATTTATGGTCATCTACACGATATGTTGAAAGTGTTAATGTAATAATTAATTCACATAATATAAATTATCTTAAACCACTGATTTTAAATGATTGTAGTAAAGTAGCCTATAGTGCACGTCAATGGTTTCTAACAAATTCAGAAAAGAAAGAAGTGAACTTGGATGAGTTTATTTTTTCTAAAATTGTTGTTTTACCGAAAAATGAATATGGAAAATACAGTTTTTCTGTTGAAGGAAATTTACTAACCATAATTGGAAACTTAACACATGATGATGAAGATAGGATTTCTGCTCTTGGGATAGTCACTTACAATACAGAAACCGATTCGATTAAAGTCAAAATGGAATGGTAAAAAAGAAGAAGTGAAATGTGAAAATTATAATTCACAATTTATAATTTATAATTTATCATTGTTTCATATCGCGCTGCATATCTCGCAGGTTATCTTTTTTCTTTATATCTTC
>CAYLPA010000383.1:0-2672 GCA_964385385.1 uncultured Saprospiraceae bacterium
GCCATAGTTAAATGGTTGTTCAACAAAAATTGTTTTTCTGAGCTTTCAATTTGCGTGGAATTAGTGGATTTATTAATTGCTGTTTCTGATTCGGTTTGTTTTCGATTACATCCAAATAATAATATTATAAGGATTGGAATAAGAATTGAGTTTTTTTTATTCATTGGATTTTAGTTTTGAATTTTAATGTAAAAATACAAAAAGCTATCTTAAATATTGACGATGAATTTTTTATTATTCGAATTTCATTCTATTGAATAACTAGCTTTCTCAGTATAATAATGTCATTATTCTTTAGCCTAATGTAGTAAACACCTTTTGCAAGCATACTAATATCAATTTCTTTAACATAGCCATCTTTAACTCCAATAAGTTTTTCAGACCTTAATATTCTTCCACTAATATCAATTATGTTTATTTCTAAATTGCCTGTAATTCCTGTTGTTGCAATATTAAAAATTCCTTTCGTAGGATTAGGGAATAGGAATATAAATTCCTTTTTAAATTTGCCTTCAATACCTGTGTCATCAATAACTTCAATAACTATAGTATCACTTGCCATACAGCTATTGGAATCAGTTACTGTTACATAGTAAGTGTGAATTCCTAAACCAACAACAGAAGCAAAGATTTGCCTTGTTGCTATTAATGACATATTATCCCACAAATATGAAGCAAAACCAGCACCTGCATTTAGAATTAAAGCTCCATTTGATAGTTTAATTGTAGTATCTGCTCCAAGGTTAACTATCGGATTCGGAGTAAAAGTTAATTCAATAGTATCAGTTATAGAGCAATTACTATTAGATACTTTTACCCACAAAATATGAGTACCCAATCCATATCCTGTTGTATCAACTGTAATTGTTTGAGTTGTACTATTGTTAGACCACAAATAGGTATATCCTATCCCCATACCTGCATCAAGAATTTTAGAATCATCACTACACATTTTATCATCAGGACCAAGGTCAACTGTATAACCCGGAACAAATGTAAGTTCAATTGTATCTGTTGAAAAACAGCCATTCTCATCAGTTACTATTACCCAAAATTCTTCTGTGCCAAATCCATATCCGCTAGAATCAATATTTAGAATTTGATTTGTTCTATTATCAGACCATAAATAAGTTGTTCCAATTCCAGCATCAAGTGTTTTTGATGCACTACCACAAACAAATACATCTGAACCAAAATTTACATTGGTGTATGAATTTTCCGTTACGAAAAGTGTGTCATTTGAATGATTTATGTCTGACATCAATGTTGGATAAACAGTATAGGTATAATTGCCCTGAGTAGTTGTGTTTAAAGCACCAAGGACAATAGTGTCATTAAAATAAGGAGGAATATTTGAAATAGTTGTGTTGGCAGAAACAGTTCCTGATGGAGTATGTATGGTGGCATGCACCGGAACATTTGTTTCCGAATTATTACCAAAATTTTTAAGAATAACTCTGATTGAATCAGTAATATTTCTACAGAAACCATGATTAGGAGTAATAAGCTCAGTTATTCGTAAATCATGAGAAATAATACTAAATTCATCTGCTCCCATATCCGGAGCGATTGTATCCCTAATATCACCATCAATATCTTTTGTAATACCAGCAATAGGTGTAGCTGTCCCATTGATTGAAGGGAAATTCAAATGAAGGTCTGAATTAGAGAAAAATGTAGGATTAATTGATGATGAATTAGCATCCATACTATTTGCAGCTTGCAAAGCTGCAAGATTAGTTACATTAGCTCCCCAATATGCAAGATTAACTCCTGTTGAATAGTAATTATTATAGTCGGAGGATATTATTGCTGATGGTGAAGCGGTACGAAAGGCATATCCACTTCCTATATATGTAAAAATATTATTTTTAAAATTTAGATTTGAACCAGCCTGCTGGTAAACAGCTCTTCCATAATATATTGAACTAGAAACAATATTAATGGAATTGTAATAGATGTTAACATAGCTCGAAACAGTTAATTGTAAGCCATATAAGAAGCTTGTAGTACTTCCAGTCAGACTAATAAAATTATTCGCAATTAGACTTGTATTACTTCTATTTACATTTAATCTCCATACCACCAATCCTCGTTGTGATACATTTCCTTGCATTTTTATTTTATTTCCAATTATTTTAATTAAATAACAATATTCTAAGTAAGCTCCTGTAATCTGTACTAAATCATTTCTTGTTTCAATATTATTATTATTAAACTGCAAATAATCCTGATGAGAAAAATAAGCACCATATTTATAAAAGTTATTAATTTTATTAGCATCAAACACATTTTTTGATTCATAATTAGTACTACCATCGAAATAGATGCCATAATATCCACCACTAATTTCATTATTGCTTATATTATTACTATTATTATTATCATTGTTAGATTCACCAGAATAAATTGCGGCAGAACTATCAGTTGTTGCAAATAATGATGCTTCAATTTTATTACTATCAATTGTATTAAAACATGCACCTCCATTAAACTCAATAGCGTATCCAATATTAGCATCTGTCGCTTTAATAGTCATTTGCTTAATATTAACATATTTACAACTATCCAGTCTTAGTGTCCATAGGTCAGTTTGGGGTGATGCTGCATATTGAAGAATTAGGTTTAATTGAAATAAACTGGTTGCTAAAATAGGGGTTTATGTATTGTTA
>CAYLPA010000384.1:0-2660 GCA_964385385.1 uncultured Saprospiraceae bacterium
GGCATTAATAAGCCCCGCTGAAGGTAAAGTTGTACATATTGGAAATATTAATGATAATGGAATTCTTATTTCTAAACATAATAAAGAAGTAAGATTAAATGAGATGATTGGGGAATTTAACAAGCAATTTTCAGGTGGAAAATATATCAATATTTATTTAAGCCCGCTTAATGATCATTATTGGGTTACTCCTGATAACGGAAAGTTTATTTATACTCAAAAAAATAAAGGAAAGGCTATTTTCCCCGTATGCATAGGCTTAGAAAATTTGTTGGGAATAGAAATGTTTAGCAAGGCTGTTAAAAAAAACGCATCAATAGGTTCTGTTTTTCAAACCAATAAGTTTTCAATAGCAATAATTGCTGTCGGGTCGTTGAATGTCAATAGAATATATACAAACTACGAAGAACAAAAAAACTATCAAAAGGGAACTCCATGTGGTTATTTTAGTATTGGCTCAAGTATGTTGTTATGTTTTCCTGATTATTTGAAAATTTTAGTAGAGAAAGGAGATAATGTTAAAATTGGGCAGCGAATTTTATTGTAATTAAAGTATTTAAAAAAATTATGTTGAATAATAAAATTATACTATTAACCGGAGCAACTGACGGTATAGGAAAGCAAACAGCTTTTGAGCTTGCAGAAAGAAGATATGTTTTATTAATGCACGGAAAAAACATCAATAAAGGTATTGGCATTAGAGATGAAATAATTGCAAAAACAGGAAATACTAATATATTTTATTTTAATGCAGATTTTTCATCTTTTAAAGAAATTGAAGAACTTTCAAATAATATTTTTAAGAAATTTTCTCACATTGATATTTTAATAAATAATGCAGGAATTTATAAAAATGAAAAAATAATTCTTGATACAGGAATAGAAAAAAACTTTATGGTAAATCATCTTGCAGCTTTCTTTTTAACTTTACAATTATTAGATTTATTAAAGAAATCTAAAAATGCAAGAATAATTAATGTAAGTTCAATGATTCATGCAAGCAGTATTGATTTTGAAAATTTGAATAGTGAAAAATATTATTCGGGAGATTATGCATATTCTTTAACAAAGTTATGTAATATTTTATTTACTAACGAATTAAGTTCAAAATTAAAAAATAGAAATATTACAGTAAACGCTTTACATCCCGGAATAATAAATACAAAATTACTTAGAGCAGGTTGGGGAGGATTTGGAAACTCAACTGCCGAAGGTGCAAAACGAATACTTTATTTAGTGTATTCTGATGAAGTTAAAAATACTACAGGAAAATATTTTATGAACGACAAGCCCACAAAATCAGCAAATATTTCTAATGATGAAGATATTAAAAAAAGACTTTGGGATATTAGTTTAAAATACTCAAATCATAAATTATAAATCATAAATTAAAAAGTTTTCTATCATGTTACACTTAAAAAACAATTTCATTTTCGCTCCTATTAAAACAGGATACAGCGACAAAACAGGTATTATTACTAAAAAACATCTTAATTTTTATAAAGCAAGAAGTAAATATATTGGAGCAGTTACACCTGAATCTCTATATATTGACAAAGGTTTAAGAGAATTGCCAACTCAAATCGGTATTGACAATGATGATAAAATTGAAGGACTGAAAAAATTAACAGATGCAATTCATCAATTTGATACAAAAGTAATTGCTCATTTGAACCATCCCGGAAGAATGGCTAATCCGAAAATTCCCGAAAACTATTTTTTATCATCAACAGATAAGGCTTGTGAGATGGGTGGTGCAAGTCCAAAACAAATGGATAAAGATGATATTCAACGTGCTATTATTTTATTTGCCGAAACAGCAAAACGTGCAGAAAAAGCAGGTTTTGATATTATTGAACTACAATTTGGACACGGTTATCTCGTTGCTCAATTTCTTTCACCAAAAGTAAACGATAGAACTGACGAATATGGTGGAAGTTTTGATAATAGAATAAAATTTCCTTTACAAATTTTAGATGCAGTAAAATCTGCAACTGATTTGCCAATTATAGTTAGAATTAGTGGCGATGAAATGCTACCTGACGGAATTAAGTTAGATGAAATGATAAAGTTCTCTAAAATTTTAAAAGAAAAATCCGTTGAAGCTATACATGTTTCTGCAGGTACGGTTTGCAATACCCCTCCCTGGTATTTTCAACATATGTTTGTTCAAAAAGGAAAAACATGGGAATTTGCCAAGAAAATCAAACAAGAAGCAAATATCCCCACAATTTACGTGGGTCAAATAAATACAGAAGATGATATTACAAATCTTACAAATAATTTTAAAGCCGATTATATTGCAATAGGAAGAGCACTTGTTGCCGACCCCGATTTTGTTGGAAAATGTTTAAAAAAAGTAAAAGGGAATATTCGTCCTTGCCTTGCATGTGCTGAGGGTTGTCTCGGTGGTGTAAAATCAGGACAAGGACTTCAATGTCTTGTAAATCCTAAAGTAGGTAAAGAAATAGATGTTTTTGAAAAAGCTGAAAAATCAAAAAACTTTGCTGTTGTAGGTGGTGGTTTGACAGGGATGGAGGCTACGTTAACATTAAAACAGAGAGGACATAAAGTAACACTTTTTGAAAAAGATGAGCTTGGAGGACAATTTAATCTTGCACCTCTTACTCCCAATAAAAAATCAATGGAAAATCTGATTC
>CAYLPA010000385.1:0-2656 GCA_964385385.1 uncultured Saprospiraceae bacterium
CTAATATTAGCAGTGAAATTTGATTACTTGAATCAACAAACTTTGTTGCTAATTGCTTTTCGATATTGCACGAAAATAATGA
Source organism: uncultured Saprospiraceae bacterium (assembly GCA_964385385.1). GTDB lineage: Bacteria > Bacteroidota > Bacteroidia > Bacteroidales > CAYLPA01 > CAYLPA01. The sequence continues at coordinate 83 of CAYLPA010000385.1, forward strand.
TAATAGAAAAATTATCGATACGAATTTTAGAATCTTTATTTTCAATGTAGTTTTGTGTTAAAAAATATTTTTTACTATTTTAAAAACAATATATTTTTGTTTTTATTGTATTAATAATTAATTGTTTTAGTTTTTTTGATTGTTCCTAATAAAAAGCGTTTTATTGACTTTTTTAGCATTTGTATATTATTTCCCGTGTATTAAATATTCAATACTTCCATTTCTTGTATTCACTATACATTCAAAAACGCCACCATATCTTAGTCTTCCTATTCTATCACCCCAAACAATCCAATATCCATCAATCTCAACTTTATGAAATGGTTTTTGTTTTAAAATACGTAATCTTCCATACGTTTTATTAACAGTTCTTTTCACAATACGAAGAGATTGCCTTTTTGAAATATTAAGTTCAAGTCCATTTCCATTTACAGCTGCATTATTTGTATTTGTTAATTCAGCGTTTTCTAGTATCGATCTTGCTATTATCAAATCTAGTGAATCCTTTTTATTTTGACCATCTAATGTAATTGTAAATAATGTCATAACAAAAATGGAAACAATTATAAATGATCGGATTTTAATCAAATTAATTATATTGCTAATTGTTAATTTCAAATTGCTTATTATTTTGATAGTTCTTGCTAATGTTCAAATAAAAAAACATATAGATAAAAAATCAAATAAGTTAAAAATCAAGTTCCATCTGCAGAGCTTCATCACTGTCCATACTTATTTTTTTTATTACCGCAGATTTTTTCTTTGCTTTTCCAATCTTCTTTTCCGGTGCTTCTTTCTTTTGTTTTACTTCGCTCGTAGATTTCTTCCCTTGTTGTTTTTTTGTGCTTTCAACTTTGGTTTTATCCTTATCGCTTTGTTTTTTTGTTTTTTTCCCTTTTTCTATTTTCTTGTCTTTCGTAATTATTTTTTCGGATACTTTTATTTCAACTTTCTTTTTTATTTCTTTTTCAGGAATTTCTTCAGGCGTTTTTTTCTGTGAAACTTTTTTGTCAGCTTTGGGTTTTAGTTCTTCAATAATTGGTTTCTCAATATTTTTTTCTTCAACAAGAGTTTCTTCGACAACAGGCTTTTCAACAATAGTTTCTTCATTAATTTGCTCATCATCATTTTCATCATCTTCACAAGGCAAGGGTTCAATAATTTTAAATTTTTTCACTTCATAGTTTGTCAACCTTTTCCCCTTAGCTTTATAACCTTTAACATCAATAAATTCTGCGATATTAACAATTTCGCTTTTCTTGTTTTTTGGTGCTTTTTTCTCATCAAATATAATTTCAATTCTCGGCAGTTTATCTTTTGTAACCATCACCAATTCCGAATCATGATGTTCGGCAATAAAACTATTTTTTCTATCGCTTAGCTCAACTTTAAATCTTTTAACATAATAATTTTTTGAATGTCCATCATAATAAACCGCCGACCAAACATCATTCTCATTAAATTTTTGGATACTTGTAATATCTTCATCAAAATGATTTGTAAGGTCAAAATTATAAAGTTTATAATCTCCCGAATGCATGATTGTAAGGATTTTCTCATCACCTATAAAAGCACCGAGATATGTTCCTCTTTTACCTGTATTAAGTCTCAGGACAGTTTCATCAAACCAAATATCTCTAGCACCGAGTGTAGAAATTCCATCTTCTTTTAAGAATATTTTGCTAACAGCATGTTTTGTAACAATGTTTCCAATAGAGCCTCTGCCTTTTATTGCAAGCTCACTGAAATCTATTTCTAAGGCAAGTTTTTTCAACTTTGGTCTTGGGCGTAGTTTTACTTTAATAACTTCGGCTTCACCATTAGAATTTGCAGTGAAATAAAGCACTTTAGAATTTTCTTTGCCTTTGGTTAAAACATATTCTTTATCACGAGTAACACCTTTTACAGGAAAACGTTTCATCATTGTATTTCCACGATTTCCATCTCTATAAATTAAATTATAAATTGTGCGGTTATCATTTTTCTTAAATACGTCAACATGAATAATATTCTTTCCTATAAAAATTTTATCACAAACTTTAATAACAATAAAAGTTCCATCTTCTTTAAAAGCAATTATATCGTCAATATCGGAACATTCACAAACAAATTCATCTTTTTTGAGAGAAGTTCCAAGGAAACCTTCCTCCCTATTCACATAAAGTTTTTGATTTGTTGCAGCAACCATTGTTGCTTCAATATTTTCAAAATTTCTTATTTCTGTTTTGCGTTCATGTCCCTTGCCATATTTTTTTCTAATATTTTTAAAATAATCTATTGCATAATCAATCAAATGTTCAAGATTAAATTTTACCTTCTCAATTTCTTCTTCTATAGATTTTATAATATCATCAGCTTTAAAAGAATCAAATTTTGAAATACGTTTTATTTTTATTTCTGTTAATCTGATAATATCATCTCGGGTAATTTCTCTATAAAACAATTTTTTATACGGCTTCAAACCATTGTCAATAGTTTCAATAATTGACTCCCATGTTTCGCATTCTTCAATTTTCCTATAAATTCTTTTTTCAATAAATATTTTTTCAAGAGAAGAAAAATGCCAACGTTCTT
>CAYLPA010000386.1:0-1315 GCA_964385385.1 uncultured Saprospiraceae bacterium
AAGCATTTCATAATTTTATGCCTTTTTTAAAGTCTTAATATTTAATTTTGCAAAAGAGATTGTTTGGAATTAAAAAATATAAACAGATGAAAAATCATATAAACAAATTATTAATTATTATTTGCTTAACATTCATTTTTGGCAATTCTTTTTCTCAAGAAGGATTGAATGTAGAATATAAATTAAATGGTTTTAAAGGAAACATAGGATATCTTGCTTCAATTTATGGAAGCAATAACGTAACTATAGATACAGCTATTGGCATTAATAATACTTTTATTTTTAGCTTGGATAAAATGCTTGAACCCGGAATGTACCAGATTTATTTCAATGATAATTTATATACAGATATTATTATAAATAATGAAAATGTTAAAATAGAAACATCGGTAAATAATATTATCGGGGATATGAAAGTGCATAAGTCAGACGAAAATAGAGTTCTTTTTGATTATTGGAAATTTGTTCTTATGATTAAAGATTCAATTAGAGAACTATCTGTTAAAGGAAATAAATTGCTTAAAAAAAGCGGAGGTAAAAAAACAGCAGAACTTGATGAATTGCAAAATAAAGTTGATAAACTTAACAATAGAATTGTGGAATATTCAAATGCTCTCATTGAAGAAAATCCTGAGAGCTTTGTTGCTGTGATATTAAAAGCATATCAATTGCCGGATTATAATAATTATCTTAAACAGCCCGAAGCAAAACCATATAGTAATCTGAAAGATTTTTATGAAGTTCATTTTTTTGATAATATGGATTTTAGTGATAGCAGATTGTTACGAACCGAGATAATTTATATTGCTATTAATGATTATATGAAAAATTATACTAAAGATGTTTCAACCAAAAAATATATAAAAGTTATTGATTTAATTCTTTCAAAAGCCTCGGTTAACGAGGATGTTTATCAATACGCTATTAATTTATTTGTCTCAAATTTTGGATATAGTATTTGGGAGAAAGTTTATGTTCATATAATTGAAAATCATCTCCTGAAGAATTCCAATACTGACTCAACAGTTGCTGCATTTCATAGAGAAAGAATTAATGCTTTAGAAAATATAAATATTGGAAGTCCTGCACCAAAATTACTATTGAAAGATGTTAACCAAAAAGATGTTGATTTTTATTCAATAAAAGGAAAAGCAAAATTGCTGTTTTATTGGGGTACTGGCTGTGAAAATTGTGAGAGAATGCTTCCCGATTTAAAAGATATTTATAAGAAATATAATAAAATGGGATTTGAAATTATTGCAATTGCAATTACTTCGGATGAAGATGAATGGAAGCATAAAATTAAAAAACATAA
>CAYLPA010000386.1:1415-2652 GCA_964385385.1 uncultured Saprospiraceae bacterium
GGAAAAGATTTTTTCTGTAAAGAAATATTATAAACTCTATCGAAACGAGTATCGCCGCTTATTAAAACTTTGTTAATATTTATTGATTTCAACAGCTCAACAGACTTGGAATTTTGCACAAAGAAAAATGTAATTTTCTCGAGCATTTTTCTAAACCATGAGCCATACCATTTAAAAAAATGCTGCTCGGGTCTGAATAATGTTGAAATAAAAAAAACAGAAATACTTTTTTCATGTAAGAATGAAATATAATTAAACCAAAATTCATATTTAACGAAGACTGCAAATTCAGGATTGACAATCTCAATAAACTTTTTGGCATTTTTTCGAATATCTAAAGGCATATAAAAAACATAATCGGCGTCAACAGAATTCTTGCGAATTCCGTAGCCCGAAGGTGAAAAAAACGTTAACAAAATTTTATAGTCAGGATTCTTTTCTTTGAACGATTCAATTAAAGGTCTTCCTTGTTCAAACTCTCCAAGAGAAGCACAATGAAACCAAACAATTTTTTTGTCGGAAGGAATTTCTTTTTTTAATTTATTGAAAATATCTTTTCTTCCTGAAATCCATTTAGCAGCTTTCTTATTAAAAATACTTGCTATTAGAATGCTCAGAAAATAGAAATATATGAAAAGATTATAAAGAAATGCCATTTTGAAAATTTTTAAAAATAGTAGAATTTATTAGGCAAACGCTTGTATAATGGAATAATCCATCCGACTTTAATACCGCTGAGAACATCAAAATGTTTTGTTTCATCTTTTCCCATCAAAGTAAAATCATAATCTCTGCGACTCTGAGTCCATGCCTGAACAAATTCAATTCCGATATAAAAATTTGCCATGCGTTTATTGCCAAAATATGTATAACCAATCATTTCGCTGAGAGCAAAACCGTTTGAGAGTTTGTCATAGCCTTTCTTATAATCATCTTTTATTTGGGGAGCAGCATTTTCGGAGTTTTCAATCCTGATTTTATGCTGCAACAAACCAGCACCAGCCATAATAAAAATTCCTGAGTTTGGATTAGTCCCAAATACAGGAAATATTTTCCCTGCTTTAATAGTAGAATGAAATCCCCGCTCATACATAACAATATCTGCGTACTGACCATTTCCATCAATTATATCACCGGTGCTTGTTGCAATACTTTTTAAAATCGAATCTTTATCATGAATTTTTTCTCCGAACATATAGCTGTAATCAACGCTTAAAATCCAGTTGCTTTTTGTTTT
>CAYLPA010000387.1:0-2642 GCA_964385385.1 uncultured Saprospiraceae bacterium
CCCATATAATGGGTTGCTTTTAAATCGGAAGAAACAAAAAGTAATAAGATAAGAGTAACAATTAAAATCTTTTTCATATTGTTATTGATTTGCTTTGATGACAGACAGATAGCTTTAATTAAGACATAAAATATATAAAAAGGTTGTCTAAAATTACTAATTTTTATTAACACTATATTAGTATATTAAGATATTTTAAGTTCCAAAACATTTAACTTATCTCAAAACCACCATCTTTTTTACTTTCAAAACACCTTCAAATTCCAAATAATAATAATAAACTCCACTTTCAAAATTGCTGATGTCAAGTTCAATTTTGTTTTTACCCTGATTGGATTTATACTCCTTTGAATAAATCATTTCTCCAACAATATTAACAACTTTAAAAATTGCTTTTCCAGATTTTGGCAAAAAATAATTTATTGTTGTGCTATTATTAGTTGGATTTGGGATGTTTTGGAAAAGTCTAAAATTATTTTTTATAATATTTTTAATACCAATATTACCAAATGATGATGCAAGGGTATCAGATGATAAAGAACATTTATATTTATAACAAAACGACTTTGTTTTTATGTAATAATAAGTTAGGTATGAAGTACCATTTGCTCCTGTGTGAACATAAAGATTAGTATCTAAAACATCTAAAGAATCAAGTATGATAAAAGGACCAATGCTATCTGTTGAACTATAAATAAGATATTTATCAAAAACATTAAATGTGTCAATTACGGGAATCCAATATAAAGTGTTATTTTCCGAGAAACTATCTGTAGAAATAGAAATGAAGTTTGGTGGATTTAGCTCGGGTGGTTCAATAACAACAATTGTTATTGTACTAGAACCTATTGCGGGTACAGGGCAATAATCGTCTAAAACCTTAAATTTAAAATTATATACATTATTTGTTTTACCACATCCTGAATTTGTAGCTAAATGTGTGCAATCTGTTTGCCATGAAAATTGAGTTTGCATTCCAAATTGTCCTGTTAATGGCTGAATACCCGGTGCAGGAGCTGGAAATAAAGTAGCACAAGGTGAATTCAGGCAACCTGAAATAGTATTCATGCTTGGAGGTGTTGTACTGGTTATTAAACTACCGAACATATAACTACTTGCTCTTAATTCCACAGTTTGCGGAGTTCCATTTGTTAAAAACTCAAAATCTGTAGCTGAGATATTAAAACTAATAAACTCGCCGGCATAAACAGTATCTGTATATAAAGTATATTGTCCAACTGAGTTTTGAAAAGGTGGAGTTATATTAGGTGGACTATTAGTGCCACAATTATTTAGTGTTATTTGTATATCACGCCATATTTCAGCTGTCTTTATTCCACATTTATATGATGTAACTTTAGTTGACATCACAAAAGCTCCATTAGTGTATGATGTAAATGATAATTCACCTGTTACAGGGTCAATAGTAGCAGCTACATTATTTGGATTTTGCGATGGACCTGGTAACGGACTGTTCCAATTATATCCTGACGCATATGTTGTAATGGGAATTCCTGATGACAATAAAGGTTGCCCCCATTCATAAGTTAATGAATCAAGCTCATTATCCCATGCATGATGATCGTACTTAAATGGATAACCAGAACAAATAACAATTCTTGGAATTTCTGCAAATTTAGGTGTATTGTCAAAACAAGTACTTACATTTTGATTATTAAATGGATACATTTTCGACTGCAATCTAAAAGATAAGGAGTTAGAGCTAATAATATTAGATGCAGAATTTCTACAACAGGAACGATAATAAAATAACCAACCATTAGCAGCTGGAATTCCTGCAAGTGGAACTCCATATGGAAAATCGACATCAGATGTATAAATATGTTCCTGAATAGCTCCAAGATTTGCAGTTGCACCAGGCATTGGACTTGTATTATCACAATAAATATGAGAAAAAATTGGATTACTATTGCAAATAGGTGAAACATCTATAGGATATCCTGTCAATCTTGTCATTTTTATGGAATCGAATCCGGATACAGTTGTTTTCATATAAAGGGAATCCGCAAAATTATAAGCCGCTGCACCTGATGCAGTATAACATTCCCTATAAAGTTTCATTATAAATCTAAAATTACCAAAACTAGTACACTCCCATGTAATTTCACCTCCCATATAACGGGTTGCTTTTAAATCGGAAGAAACAAAAAGTAATACAATTAGTGGAACAATTAAAAGCTTTTTCATTTTATTTAATATTAATTTAATAAATCCATGCTCTATTTTAAAACTATCATCTTTTTAACTTTCAAAACACCTTCAAATTCCAAAGAATAATAATAAACTCCACTATCAAAATTGCTGATGTCCAGCTCAATTTTATTTTCGCCCTGAATGGATATATACTCCTTTGAATAAATCATTTCTCCAACAATATTAACAACTTTGAAAATTGCTTTTCCTGATTTTGGCAAAAAATAATTTATTGTTGTGCTTTTGTTCGTTGGATTTGGGATATTTTGGAAAAGTTCGAACTTAGAGTTTTTAATATTATTAATGTTAGCATAAACATTTAGACATATTTGGTCGTTTGATGTGTTTTGGTCATTGGGAAGCAAAGTGTTTACACATAAAATATAATTTGCTGTTGGAGGATTGAAAGGAGTTGTAAAAGTATAATC
>CAYLPA010000388.1:0-2636 GCA_964385385.1 uncultured Saprospiraceae bacterium
TGAAAACTCCGTAAAAAAAGTTTTTGCTAATAATGAAAAAATTGGAATGTTTTTGCTCACGGGAAAAAATTAGATTGGAAAAACTTAGTTAGAGAATCTACAGGAGAAGAACTAAATCCTGAATATTTTATCGAACAATTTATAAATTCTAATACTGATAAATAATATATTTAGAATTCAGAGCTTATTATTTTAGACAATTTGGTAACATTTCCAGAAATCCTAAACATTTATCATAGTTAAGTTCATAGAAATTTACTCCAATATTTAGAGTTTCATAATATTTCTTCTGATTTTCTTTGTAATATTCTTCAGATGGAATTTTCCAATAATCATATCCAAGTTTTTCTGAAATAAACCATTTCTCAAGTAAACGGGCAACTCTTCCATTACCGTCTCTGAATGGATGGATATGAACAAATATAAGATGAATTAAAGATGCAAAATAAAAAACTTCCGCTTTTGTCATTGAGTTTTTAAGAAGTTCTAAAATTCCTTCAAAAAACAATTTCATTTCTTTGTTTACAAATTCAGGCTCTATTGATAGATAAGCCATCCCCAATTTGCCAAATACTCCAACTTTTTCTATTCTATATTTTCCCCTTTTACTTTTAATTAATAATGTCTCTGATAATATTTTGTGACAAGTCAATAGATTTGTTTCAGTTAGGCTGTTTTTTTGAGCATATTCATAGGCTTTAATAAGATTTTCTATTTCTTCAATCTCTTTTCCTGTTTTAGATTTCTCTGTATTGAGTTTATAATTCATAAATGAATTCAAGTCAATACTATTTCCTTCAATGTTTGAAGAATAAACCGCCGATGCTTTAGTTAGATAATCAAATCCCCTGCTACTTTCTGAAAAGTCAAAATTGTTAATCCAATCTGGAATTTTATTTCCAATTAATTTTAAATATTCAGGTAAATATTTTTTATCAGTAACTCTCATTATAAATTTATTTTCTATCAAAAGTACATAAAATATTCTAAATATCCAAATCATTCAGAAGCAAGTGGAAAAATTATTTGCAATTTTTTTGCTTGTAAAAAATATATAAATATCTTTATACTTTCATAAATAAAAAACAAAACCCATGAAGACAAAAAAAATTATTTTATCAGTTGCCTTTCTTATGATAGGAACATTAGCATTTTCTCAAACAATTCCTAACGGAAGTTTTGAAAATTGGTCAACCGATACCTTGTTTGAAGAACCAGACACATTTCAATCGACAAATTATTATTCTTATATAACAGGTCTCCAAAGTAATGTTAGTAAAACAACCGATAGCTACGGTGGAAATTATGCTGCAAAACTTGAAACAACAGTTCATGGTAGCGATACTGTTTTGGGAGCATTATTTATTGGAACGCCAGATAATACAGGAATTTCAGGTGGATTGCCATATACCGACAAACCCGATACTCTGAAATTTGCTCTTAAATATAATATTTTAACAACAGACACTGCAATGGTTGCTATATTGTTTAAAAATAACGGAATTTTTTTAGGTGGTATTATGAAGACCTACACGGGAACACAAACAACTTGGTTGCTTGAAGAAATACCAATTACGTGGATGCCACCGGGTATTTTAATTCCTGATTCAATAACTGCATTAATTTCTTGTTCAAAACTTGATGATTATCAAATCCCGGGAAGCTATCTCTATATTGATGAAATAGGATTTTCTAATGCTACAGCAGCACCTTTTCCTAATGGAGATTTTGAAAGTTGGACTCCAGTTACTATTGAAGAACCAGACGACTGGACCACAATTAATTTTGCTGGATATATGTCGGGACAATATTCTGCTATAAAAACAAATGACAGTTATGATGGAAACTATGCTGTACGTATAGAAACAGTTATTGTTTATGATGACTCTATGGGTTTTATTACAAACGGAGAGTTATTTGATGATGATGGACCAGAGGGTGGTATGGCAGTTTCACAAAATCCTAAAAAAATTACAGGATATTATAAATATACACCTGTTGGCCCCGATACAGCTTTAGTAGGAGTTTATTGTTTTAGAAATGACCAATCTTCAAGCACCACAACTTTACTTGATAGTAGTTTAGTTTACTTGCCTGCCGCATATAATTATACTTATTTTGAAGTTCCTCTTACTTATAATGCCTGGCCCTTAGTCGATACTTTGAACATTTCTTTTGCATCAAGCAATATTATGGATAATGGTTCTTATATTGGTTTGGGAAGTGTTTTATATCTTGACTCATTAAACGTAAGTTATTATCCACTTTCTGTAGATGAAAATCTTGCTTCGGAAAACGATTTCCTTGTTTATCCTAATCCTGCTAAAGATTTTATTTATATAGAATCAAAATTTCCCGTTAAGGATGATGTTATTTTTAGTTTATATAATTCGCAGGGAAAATTGATTTTTGAAGAGAACTTTAATTCCGAAAATCAGTTTATGATAAATATTTCTAAATTCTCAAATGGAATTTATTTTTATAAAATTAATACTCAGAATATTCGGAAGAGTGGAAAAATTTTGAAAAAATAAATTTGCTATCAGCTTACAAAAAGACTCACAATTTATTTTCGTTTTACTTTAGGGGACTTCTAATAATTCCTTTCTTTCAAGAAACAAATATAATGAATAAGA
>CAYLPA010000389.1:0-2627 GCA_964385385.1 uncultured Saprospiraceae bacterium
TATTCAATTCCTTCATCATATTTTTTCTGTTGAATTGACTTTCCACCGAGAACCTGAAAATGTTTTATAGCAGTATTTGTAGCTTTTACAACAACCTTATTATCTGCAGGTCCAATTTTAATAATTTTATCTAATTCAGCTTTTGTATTTTCATTATCTCCATTTTTTTTATAGATAACAGCTTTACCAAAATGTCCTTTTAAAGAATTAGAATCCAACTCAATTGCTTTGTTATAATTTAACATGGCATTATCAAAGTCTTTTTCTTTAAGATAATTATTCCCTACAACAGCATACAATTTAGGAATAATATTATCAGCTTTATTTTTCAATTTCGCATTACTATATTTTCCGGCAATAACAGAAGCTTCTTCAAAAGCTTTTACTGCTTCTATGTATTTTTTTTCTTTATATAATTCCATTGCAACTTTATAATACAAGGGTGGTAAAGCATTTTCAGCATTAATTTTTAATCCAATACCTTCATCGCCTAACTTTTCACAAATATTTATACAATCATTAAATTTTATAATAGCTGCATTCACATCAGTATCTTTTAATTTGACACCTTCATTAAAAACTTCTCCAGCTTCATTAATTGTTTGTGAACTCAACATTAAAGTAAAACTCGAGAGCAATAAGACTGCTGTTCCAATAATTAATCTTTTCATTTTTAAAATAATTTTTAATTAATAATTCAATTTTTATTACGACAAAAAATTTAGTTCTTTTCAAGCATTATTTTTTTTCTTTGCATGAAAACTCCCTTATTTTTAAGTGTCTGATAAGAAGACTCCAAGAACAAGGCTTGCGAAGACTAAAATATCAGGAGCTTACATTTGTAAATGACTGATATTTTAGTCAAGCATAACGCAGTTATTGGCGTTTTATTCCAGACAAATTAAGAAATCCAATTATTCACTTCTTCAACAGTTGGATTTTTAATATTTAATTTCAATTTTTTTCTTAAACCACAAATATCACCATGCAGTTTATTCAGATTTAATTGTTTTAGTTCACTTACAGATTTTATGCCAATTTTTCTTATTAGATTAATCCACTCACTTTTAATTCCTAAGTTCAAAAATTCTTCATCTGTTGCTGTAGCAGGTTTTTTTTCTGGTCTCATCTGTGGAAAAAAAAGTATATCTTGAATTGAAGGCGAGTTAGTCATAATCATTGCCAGGCGGTCAATTCCAATACCAATTCCTGCTGTAGGCGGCATTCCATATTCCAAAGCTCTGAGAAAATCTTCATCAAGAACCATTGCTTCATCATCGCCTCTTTTACCTAATTCCAATTGTGCTTCAAATCTTTGGCGTTGGTCTATCGGGTCGTTTAATTCGCTGAAAGCATTACACATTTCTTTGCCATTGCAAATTAATTCAAAACGCTCAACCAGTCCTTCTTTTGTTCGATGTTTTTTTGATAATGGCGACATCTCAACAGGATAATCTGTGATAAATGTCGGTTGAATAAGTTTGTGTTCACAACATTCTCCAAATATTTCATCAATAATTTTACCTTTTCCCATAGAATCGTCAACAGGAACTTCAAGTTTTTTTGCAGTTTTGAAAAGCTCTTCTTCATCCATTTTAGAAATATCAATACCGGTGAAATTCTCTATTGATTCAAACATAGTAAATCTTTTCCATGGTCTTTGAAAATTCAGAATATTTTCGCCTACCTTAACTTCAGTAGTTCCATGAAGAGCTATAGCAACTTTTTCTATCATTTCTTCAACAAGATTCATCATCCACTCATAATCTTTATAAGCTACATAAAGTTCTATCTGAGTAAACTCAGGATTATGAAAACGACTCATTCCTTCGTTTCGGAAATCTTTTGAAAATTCATAAACACCATCATAACCACCAACGATAAGTCTTTTCAGATAAAGTTCATTTGCAATTCTCAGATAAAGTGTCATGTCTAAAGAATTGTGATGAGTTTTAAAAGGTCGTGCAGCAGCACCGCCATAAAGTGGCTGAAGAATTGGAGTTTCTACTTCGAGATAAGATTTTCCGTTCAAAAAATTACGGATTGTATTTATCAATTTTGTTCTTTTCACAAATACTTCTCTTACCTCGGGATTTACAATCATATCAACATAACGCTGACGATATCGTTGCTCGGGAGAACTAAAAGCATCGAAAACTTCTCCATCTTTTTCTTTAACAATAGGCAGAGGTCTGAGAGCTTTGCTCAACAATTTGTATTCTGTTACATGAATAGTTATTTCGCCCATTTGAGTTGTAAAAACATAGCCTTTTATTCCAATAATATCTCCAATGTCAAGGAGTCTTTTAAAAACAATATTATAAAGAGTTTTATCTTCTTCGGGACAAATATCATCACGTTTGAAATATAATTGAATTCTTCCTGATGAATCCTGAATTTCTGCAAAAGAAGCAGCACCCATAATTCTTCTGCTCATAATTCTACCAGCAATACTAATTTTCTGATATAAACTATTATCCTTAGGAAAATTTTCATGAATTTCCTTTGCAGTAGCACTGATTTCAAACAATTCGGCAGGATAAGGTTCTATGCCGAGTTTTCTTAGTTCATCTAAAGAATTTCTTCTTATTAATTCCTGTTCACTTAGTTCTAAACTCATTATTTAA
>CAYLPA010000390.1:0-2620 GCA_964385385.1 uncultured Saprospiraceae bacterium
AATGCTGCGATTAGAGAAATGAAGGAAGCTGAGAATTAACCAATATTAATTTTTCAGAGAGAAAATGAAAACTAATGCTGATGAACAGAATAACCAATATATCTTCATCATTCCTGCCTTTTTGTAAATAAATGAATAGACCCGTAGTACGACTCTAAGTCGTGCTACGGGTCTATTTTTTGCTAAAACTATTTTTGCTCCAAGTTTTGCTCTAGATTTATTTTGTTTTTAAAGCCCCAAGCTCAAACTAACCAATTCTGCAATGTCGTAGTTTTTTATTTCTTCTTCTTTATTTTTGTATTTAATTCCGTCTGTCATCATAGTCATGCAGAATGGACAGGCAGTAGCTACAATATCAGCACCGGTTTCAATAGCTTCTTCTATTCTTTCGATAAAGATTTCCTTATCGCCTTCTTCAGTTTCTTTAAACATTTGTCCGCCACCGGCACCGCAACAAAGAGCATATTCTTTATTGTGTCTCATTTCAATTTGTCTTGAAGCGATTGTTTTCAAAACCTCTCTAGGAGCTTCGTATTCATCATTTCCTCTGCCCAAATAACATGGATCGTGGTATGTTATTTTTTTGTCTTTGAAAATACCGGAATTTATTTTCAGTTTACCTTCTTTTATTAAAACCCTTAAAAATTGTGTATGGTGAATAACTTCATAATTTCCGTCATATTCGGGATATTCATTTTTTAAGGTGTTGTAATCGTGAGGACAGCAAGTGATAATCTTTGTGACTTCATAACCCTTCAATATTTCAATGTTTGTCATAGCCTGCATCTGAAAAAGCATTTCATTTCCGCAACGACGGGCAACGTCACCACTATCCGATTCTTCGGTTCCAAGAACGGCATAATCAATTTTCAAATGATTGAGAATCTTAACAAATTCGCGTGTAACTTTTTTATACCTGTCGTCGAAAGCACCTGCAGAACCGACCCAGAAAAGGTATTCAGGTTTATTATCTTTAGTAAATTTATCAGCTAAAACAGGAACTTCAAGCTCATCTGCCCAAAGCATTCTATCTTCAGAAGAGAATTGCCAAGGAGCTCCGTTGTTTTCAATATTTGTAAACATTGTATTTATTGGAGCCGGTGCTGCAGCATCCTCCAAAACAGAATATCTGCGCATTTCTAATATTATTGCTAACGGTTCAATATTTGCCGGACATTCAATTGCACAGGCATTACAAGTTGTACATGCCCACAATTCTTCCTGAGTGATAAAATCAAATAAGTCTTTTTTGTTGATCAAACCTTTTCTTGTGTTTCTTTTGCTGAGAAATTCAAGTCGATCACGAACATCCATCATAATTTTTCGTGGTGATAACTTTTTACCAGTAATATTTGCCGGACATTTTGATGTACATCTTCCACATTCGGTACATGTATAAGAATCCATCAGATTTTTCCATGTTAGGTCTTTGACATCTTTTGCGCCAAAAGTAATTTCTTCTGCATTTTCTTCATCCTGTTGTTGTTCAAATGATTCATCAAGCATTAGCTTTACTTCTTTGGTAATAGAGGGCATGTTTGACATTTGGGCTTTTGGTTCTAACCTTGTAAAATAAACATTTGGAAAAACAAGAAAAACATGAAAATGCTTTGAATAAGGAATAAAATTCAAAAACAATAAAACTCCAATTATATGAAACCACCATCCAAAACGTTCTAAAAGTATTAATGTACCGCTTGATAATCCATCAAGTAAAGGAATAAGCAAACTGCTTAACGGAAACGATCCCACTTGCACGTAATGATCAACAGCACGTTCTTGTAATATACTATCGCTGGCATTCATTATCAAAATAGCACTCATTAAAAAAACTTCTGTAATAAGAATAATAGCTGCATCAGAACGAGGCCACAATGTCATTTCTTTATTCCAGAACCTTTTAACTTTAAATAAATTACGGCGTGCCAGAAAAATAATACAGGCAATAATTACAGACAAAGCAAAAAATTCAAATGAAGAAATTAGTATCGTATATATTGGTCCTGTAAAGGAAAATAATCTGTGACTCCCATAAATTCCGTCTATCAGAATTTCAATCATTTCAATATTTACAATAATAAAACCTACGTAAACAAAAATGTGCAAAATACCTGATATTGGACGGGAGACCATCTTGGATTGAAAAACAGCAACTTTGAACATTAATTTCCACCTTTTAAGTTTTTTGTCTTTTAAATTAATATCTCTTCCAAGATTGATACTACGTGAAATAATCATCACATTTCTATAGAAAAACAGAATTGCGGATAATAGAATAATAATAAAAATTATGTTAGGGATCATTGATGATTATTTTATAAAATTAATATCTGAATAATTTGAAATTTTATATATACTAATTCTTAACAATTTTGCAAGCCCGATAGCTATCGGGGAAAGCTGTTTAGAAGTAGTAATGCGGTACAAAATAAAACTGTAAATTATGCCATTCTGTTCCGTACAAGTGTAAAAAAAAAATTACTCTGGCAAATTTATAAAATTTCAGATAAAATCTGTATTTTTGTGTGTTAAAAAAATATCTAAAATATAATGCAAACTTCAAAAAGTTATAAATTAAAAAATCATATTCGAATTGTTACTGCCGCTTCATTATTTGATG
>CAYLPA010000391.1:0-2611 GCA_964385385.1 uncultured Saprospiraceae bacterium
GATGTCAATGAACGTTTTTAATATGTTTTTTGATGTTTTTCCGAAAGTGTACATGTTTAAAAATTAATGTTTTAGTTTGTGTTTTTTGATGTGTATTTATAAATTGTTGCACGGAAACAATTTATTTTACACAAATATTTTTATAAGTGCAATTTACACATCTTTTTTTATATTTTGTAGCTTTTGGATAAATTTTTTTATTTATTATTTCTAAAATTTCATTTGTGCATTTTTTTACTTGTTCTTTATCTTTTTGCTTAATCTCAATTTCTACTAATTTGTTTTTACTTCGCGTATAAACTAAAAATCCTTTTTGTACTTCAATGTTAAAATTACTTTCAATTAGCCATGCATAACAAAATAATTGGGTTTTATATGTTTCGTAAACTCTATCGTTGTAATATGCAAATTTATAATCAAGGGGTGCCATTGTGTTATCATTAAGTAAAAGAACTTCGTCAACTTCACCTCTTAAAAATTCATTTGATAAATATTGCTTAATATATTTTTCTTTTACACCTATTTTTTGTCTCAGATACTCCTTGTTTTGTTCGGTTTTTTGTTCATGAACCAATCGCCCTTTTTTTACTTTAAAATATTTTTCTTCATTTTGAGGAATTGTTAGAACATATTCAAAATAGGTGTATCGTGGGCAAAACAAATATTCAATAATATGTGAGGGTGTAATTGTCATTTTTTAAAAAAATAATTCTCTTATTTCGTCTGTTACTAAATTTTTGTCAAATGCTTGTCCAAGTAATATCGTTTGTTGCATTTCGGTTTTGTTCATAGGAAAAATATAAACTTTGTCAACTTCTTCATCAATTAAATCTTTAATTTCCAATTGCAAACTATCTTTTTCGTTTGCATTAAGAGTTCCAAGAAAAACAGAAAATTGTACTCTGTATAATCCGGCAAGTTTGCATGCTTTTGCAATTTTTGTTCTTGCCTTGTCATTTTCAATATCATACATTACCCAGATTATCATAATAAATTATTTTATTAATGAGTTTGCAAAACTGTGTGCATCCATTTGAATTGTATTTGCTCGTGTTATATTCCTTCCTTTATACCTTATAGTTTCATCTTCAAAGTATTTATTAAAAGATGTGATTAATAACTCTTTTCCGCTTTTATTTAATAAATATCCAACAGCAATTTTATCGGCATGTGATTTATTTACTTTTTTTGCAGAAAACAATCGAAACACCGTAGTATCAGCATAAATTCTGTATGGTTCAATAAAATCAAAAACAAAGCTAAGTTGGTTGTAATCGTCTCGATGAAGAAAACCCACATAAGGGTCAAGTCCGGCAATCATTAATGATTTTTCAATTCTACTATACAAAATCCCATAAGCATAATTCAAAAAAACGTTGAAATAGTCTTGTGCTGGTCGGCTACTTCTACCTTTGAATTTATATTCATCGGGCAAAACATAGTTTAGTGTCTCAAAATATAATCTTCCAGCAGTTCCTTCAATTCCTCTAACAGTTTCAGCAATTTCACTAATGTTTTTTGCCTCAAGTTGGATTATTGATATTTCAAGATTCTGAAGTTTTGTAATTTTATTATTCAAATAATCTGATTTTGTTTGACGATGTTTTTTTAGATTTTTAATAAATTCTGTTTGATTTTGAATTTTTTGTGCAATCCATTCTTTAATCCATTTAACTCCAACTTCGTCAAGGCTTGCAGTAAGTTGTGCTTTACGGATTTTTGTTGTACTTCCGAGTTTACTATGCCATAATCTACCATAAGGGAATCCGTTTTTTTGAACAAAAACAATATCAATATTATTATCAATTGCAAGTTTAACTGCATCGGAACTTAATGCAGCACCAAGTGAAATAATAATGCTTTTTACCTTTTTTGCAGAATAATGATGTTTCTCAATCTCTTTATCTTTTTTTATACGTATTTCGAACATTTCATCCTTTATGTGAACGTAAGCCCCGTAAGTGTTTATGTATAGTTGCATAATTTATATTTTTCTAATAATACATCCGAAACCTCTTGAAACTGCTTTACCAAGTCCTATAAAATCGGGTAACATAACATTTGTTGTAAAACTACCGGTAAATGCAATCATATTTTTATCTTTAAATTTTGTTTGTTTTTCATTGAGTTGGGCAGTAAGCATAATTTTTTCTTCTGCATGATAATCAATGCCTTTAAAAAAGCTAAGTATATTAGCAGTTAGTGTTTTTTTAAGTAGAAGTTTTTTTTCTGTTTCCTTTGCTTCAATATAGGTTTTGTGATTTTTCTGATTTAATCCCATCCAAAGAGTTTTAAATTCATAGCAAAACAAATCTTCAATTATTTCGACTTTATAGGTTTTGTTTTCGATGTTTTTATGATAAATAGGAAAAATCGAGCCATCAATATTTAGTTCTGAGATTTTCAGAAACAAGGAAATTAGTAATTCTCCACCTTCATTTATTCCAAGTAAAACAGGGACATTATCAACGATTTTATATTGTACAAGCGGATATTTATACCTGAGGCTTCCATCATCGAAATGATTGTGTAATAGTGCTGAATGTTCTTTAAATAAATTTCCGAAATATCCACGTAATTTATGAGCATCACGAGTGGCGAGTTTTATTTC
>CAYLPA010000392.1:0-2608 GCA_964385385.1 uncultured Saprospiraceae bacterium
AACGACTGATGTATGGTTTTGTAGCGGACTTCAACGCGATAATGTTCAAATTAGTCAATGAGCCAAATTTGCCACCTTTTAAATAGTCAGATCGGCAGATTTGGGGGAGCCCAATAAGAGCCACACTGACTGAATTTACTGCTAAACCGCTATGAACTATATATTTTGTTACCGTCTTTTGTTTCATAAGTTGTCAAAATAATTATCAAGAAAAATCACTCTATTTTCTATCCAATCAATTAAATATTCTTGTTCCGAATTAATATCAATATTACTGCCCCATTTTTTATTTTCAATATCAATTATCTCTGATTTATTAATAAACATAAAATTATCATTAAACATTCTTTTTAATTCTATGTTTGAGAATATATTCCCTCGTAATAAACCCCATCTTTGCTTTAATTTACCCTTAAAATTGTCAGTATTTGTTTCTATAAGTCGGTCAAATAAACTATTTGAGAGTATTGATGTATAACTTGTATGGGTTCCATCCCAAAACAACCCCCAAGAACCATCTAAATCCCACGGAATAATGTGAATTTCATCTGTAATACTTTCTTTTTCTAAAAAAGTATTTTTACCTGTATTGTCCATAGCTGATACGATGTTCAAAAAAATAAAATAGTCAACAAAATTGTTAATATCTATTAATGATGTTATTTGTGATGTAAAATCTTGATTACCTCCAATTACTACTAAATTTCTTAAATCGTTTAATGGTTTCCAATTAATTTCTATTTTTGGGTCGGGATATTTTTGTTCCCAACCATCCCAATAATAATTTAGAGGTGAATTATTTGTGTATGTTTCAAAACGAGTTGCACCATCTTCCCAAGCAGTGGCTTTGTATAAAACTGCATTATCATTATTAAGATTTAAAAATTCGGAATTAATATTTTCACCTAAACAATACAGCCCTTGATGTTCATTATTTATATATAATTCAATAAATTTAGAACTAATAGCGTAATGTTTATTCCCATCAAATTTTTCCCATAATTCAAAAGAAGTTTTGTTCCTCAATCTTGCTTTATCAATCCACATTGCATCTAAAATCCATTGATTGTTGTTTTTCATATCAAACAATGAATTTGAAATGTCATCATTAAGGTTGATACTTCCTTTCAGTGAAAAACCATAAGATTTTTTTTGATAAGATTGCGATGTTCCTCCTCTATATTCTAATCCTATAAAATATTTATCAGTTCTTTTGTTAGCTTCTGGATAATTAATAACAATTTTAGCGATAGTTTTAGGCTCATCAAATATTCTATTTGGTGTAATTACCTGAACAATTGGCAGATTCGTAAATGTTAATAGTATTTTTTCAGATTTGCCGTTGATTAAAATTACTATTTCATATTCTTTATTTATTTCAATATCCCCTAAATTATTTATACTATTATTTTGTAAAAGCTTCCCTTCAAAATAAATAGTTGAATATTCCTGAAATTCAATTAACGGGGAAAAAGCATTAATAATGTCATTATCAATTGGAAACCTGAGACTGTTATCAATGTAGTCATAACAACATTCTTTTTCGTTTATTCTTAGTATTGTTTGTAGTTCTAACTCTCGATTAACCTCAGAATTATATATTACTTCTTCTTTATAACAAGATTGAAAGCCTATTAAAACAGATAGGGTTAATAGAATATTGAAGCCTCTCATAATTTCAATGTATATATTGTTTTTAGAAAGAAAAAAGAAAGGGGGGCATTTGTATTAATTTCTTGTGCATAACCAAAAGAGCAATTAAAACTTCCGATTTTAGTTTTAATATTATCTCCCAGATGAAATCTAATTATATTAAAATAAGGTTCTTTAAATGTTTCTATTAATCGATACAGCTCACCTGAAATATATAATTTATTCATTTTGCTTACACTATATTGAACTTTAATTTTATTCCTTATTGCGGAATAATGAATATTTGTTGATTGGTATTCTGAGAATAAATTCACAAATTCTTGTTGATACCTTAGTCTATAATACAATTTTATTTTTTTTGAAATATTACCTTTATAATGGAGATCAAAATTATATCTGTAATTATTTTCTGTTTCTTTCCACCGTCTGGCATTATATGTATATCGAAAATTTGCACCTAACTTAAAATTTTCATTCATTCTATACTTACCTCCAA
This sequence comes from uncultured Saprospiraceae bacterium, assembly GCA_964385385.1. Classification (GTDB taxonomy): domain Bacteria; phylum Bacteroidota; class Bacteroidia; order Bacteroidales; family CAYLPA01; genus CAYLPA01. The sequence continues at coordinate 2,150 of CAYLPA010000392.1, forward strand.
AGTCAATAATATAATCATCGAATTTTGTGGCATTTGAATAATATCTTAGCTGTTGCTCTAAATTAATTTCAAAATTTGTGCATAGCTTTTTTTCAATATTTATTCCTCCCCAAACTCCAAAATCTCTCATAACCTTTATTTGTTGTGAAAATAGGCTACTTGACAAAAGTAAATATAATATTATAATGGCCGCTCTATTCATTTCTTCAATTGACGGTAACGGTTGCGGCTATGTGGAGTGCGGAATAGGAATAGTAAATTCCTTTTCAAAGTTCCCACGGAGCCAGATTTTTTGTTTTTGTTTTTAAATTTTGTAGTAAAAGCCAAATCAAAAAATTTGGCGGCGTTCGGATGTGTGACATACGAACAGTTACAGCCGATTTCCGCATTACATATAGGTGTTGTTAGCAACTGTTCAATTCTGTCTGTCATTTCAGTTTTATAATTTTTTTTATTGTA